>JAJTHM010000059.1 GCA_021297855.1 Sphingobacteriales bacterium
AAATTTGATTTAGAATCGGCTGTCCGAGAGATTTTGTATTTTTGTCCATGATAACTTTTGTGGTGCAAAAACAAAGTTATCAAAAAAAGGATAGCTGTAATGGCTATCCTTTGATTATTTTTGTCGGACAATAGTGATTATTATTATAATTATTGCCTATCTCATATTTGAACTAAGTTCAAAATAAAAATAAATGGAAAAGAGAAATTAAAAGTCTCGCAATAAAAAAACGGGAAACCCATTGATAGGCTTACCATCAATAGTTTTAGTATAGGAAATAAACTGAATTCCATAATTTTTTCCTTCAATTTTCACGACATAAGAACGGGGAAAAATGGTATAGAATCCGTCAGGACCTCCATTGCTAAATTTTTTCCAATCATATCCAATTCCTGTCAAACTACTTGTATAGGCTAATGATTTTAAGGACCCTTCGGTGATATCTTCTAGATTTTTATTTTCAATCCTAGCCACTTGTACAGTTTTAGATGGATTGGAAACAAACCCTCCTACACCATACATTTGAGGTTGGCTAAAGTCGGTTACAAATGTAGTATAACGGGTGACTTCAAAATCCCAGCTCGTTCTATCGACTGGCTCTACATCTTTGGCCATACCGTCTTGTAATGAAACATAAGTATAATTAGTCGTGGGATTTAAACTTACTGTTTTGGTAACTTCCCCACTTCCATCTAGATTTGCGTAGCGAAAAGTAACCTCTGTTGCTGTATAATTTAAAACTTGAAATTTTTTATTCGGCAAATTCAATCCATAATTTAAATAATACACCCAATAAAAACCTCTTTGAAAAAGATTGGCAAAGCTATCATAATGATTGGAATATATAGGTGTTTCCGCAAATAGTTCGGCTTGTGTGAAATTTCTAGACCACAGGGTATCTTGCTTTGTATAACCCCAAGTAGATTTTCCCAGCGAGTAATTCATGATAATCTTATTTGGATTGGATGACTGAGAGGCAAATGCAATATGCCAAGAATAATTATCCGATGTTTTTACGATAGATTTAGTGGCAAGGTTATAGTATATTTTAGCCTTATAATCTTTTTCTTGCTCCAAATTTAATTCAACTTTTGGATAGGGAGATAATTCAATATCCATAGGTCCGTCGATTTCTTTCATGCACGATGATAAGAACAAAAATGCCATACTAAAAACCGCGAATACTTTTTTATTTGACATTATCCAGATTTAAGGTGATACTAGTAAATACAGTTCTTCCCCAGAGATTGTTAACCTCATTCGTTCCAGAGCCATGTACATTTCCTGAAAAGCCCGTTAAACGAAGGTTTTTTACATTAAAAATATTTTTAACCCCTACGGTTATATTTAGTTTATCATTCCAAACATTTTTTGAGGCACTCAAGTCCGAATATATAAAAGCAGGAATAGACGATTCCTCTACCTTATTAGAAACTAGATTGTAAACGATAAATGGATTGTAGGAATTATACTTATTGACGGACGTAAATTTTATGTCCCAATTTTTATAATAATAAGTCAGATTGGCATTTATAGTCCAATTAAATAAGAATTGATCTAACTGATTTGCTGAGTTACTAAACAAGCGCTGAAAACCATTGACAGATGTTCCTAGTACAAATAAATAATCTTTGTATTTCACTCTATTATCTATATTGGTAATCAACCCACGCACATTGCCAACATTTAAATACTTAAATTCATTGGTATTCGGATTGACATTGACGATATCTATTGCATTTGATTTATTGAAATAGGTAAAGTTGAGGGAGGATGAATACGAAATCAGAGAACTAGCTGCTTTGGCTTTATCCGGTTTGACGTCAATCCCAATCTGAAGATTGTCATTGGTCTCTGTCGTTAAATTTGGATTTCCCGTAATATTGTGATTGATATCAATAAAGGTAAAATACAATTCTTTTAATTCTGGAATGCGATATCCTCTACTAAAGGCTACTCTCGAACTAAAATGCTTACTCAATTCATAACGAAAATTTATGGTAGTAGAAATCGGCGTGGGTGAAACGTTATTGATACTGTATCTAAGCCCAGGTTGAACAAGTAGTTTTTCTGAAAACTTATAATTAACCATGGCAAACAAACTAAGATCTCTGATCGCCTTGGCGGAAGAATCTAACTTTTGCGATGAGCCTATATCCATGTTAAAATCTGCTCCATACAGTAAGTTGAGCTTTTTATTTGGAATCTCATGTTTTATCTGAGACCGACCGAAAATATTGTAAATCCTTTCATTTACATTTCGCAAATAGGTTTGGTTTCCTAAAATAAGGTCTTGATGATAAAACTCAATATTTCTGGAGAAATAATTGAAATTGGAATAGTTCTGCCACTCTACATACTTAGAAAAAATTGTATTCGTATTTCCTCCTACATTGAATTTGGTGGTTTTATAATATTCATCATTTACTACTGTCTGCTGAGAAGAAGCTGGATTGAGCTTATTTAAAATAGTCTCCCAAAAACCATTAATTTTCATGTGGAGACTCGTTTTTTTTGATACTGGAGCATAATATGAAGTATTGACCATAAACTGCTCCTTAGGATTCCAGGCTAGATCTCGCCATAAAGGTTTCACCGCAGTTTTTAGTGAATCTGAATTCTGATCCCAGCCGAAAAAAATATTTCTATGCACTCCTAAACTCACGCGATGTCCCTTAACTGAGGTATTATAATAGGCATTCGCATTCAATACACCAACGGATTCTGCATATAAATTCGCTTTTACATTCGATTCATAGCTAGAGCCTGTTTTTGTTATTAGGTTTATAACACCCCCAGTTGCATTGGTTCCATATATGGTAGATAAGGGGCCATCTACCACCTCTATTTTTTCAATATTTCCTAAAAGTACTTGAGAGTAATCTATGTTGCCATTCAGTCTTCCTGCTACTGGAATACCATCGATCATGAGTTTCAAATCAGAACCACTCATACCATTTATAGACACTTTTGTACCTAAAATTGGATCTTGTGTTATGGTAAAATTATTCTCAGTTAATAAAAAGTCCGCCAAAGTCACGGCATTCTTATTTTTTATCTCCTCTGCTGTATAGAATTTAATCTTAAACGGAGACTGGTATTTATTACCTGGTACAATTTGGCCAGTCACTAATACTTCATCTAAAATATTTTTGAGTGGTTTCATATAAACCACCTTGGTATAGAGTGCTCGTTCCAATACGATTCTTGTCATGCCTAATTTAAACATGATGACGGAGTCATAATCTGTAAAATCTTTAAAATAAATTTCACCTTTGTAATTAGACCTCATAATCTCTTTCGGTCTATTGTTATGAAATAAAATAGCTGTTACTCCTTCAAGTGGATCATTGGTTATAGAGTGCTGAACAACAAATTCTTGACTATAAGATGAAATGCATAAAATAAAAAAGAATAGATATAAAACAAACTTCTTCACAACAAAATCTTAGTAAACACCGATTTTAGTTGTAAATAACCTAGAATCCTTTTCAATCTGTAAAAATAAAACTCTGGATTGATACGTAGTAATGTCGATCTCAAGTTTATCTGTGAGGTCTGCTTTATAGACAACCTTTCCCATCAAATCAGTTAGTTGAATACTTGATTTTTTGTTAGTCTCTTTACTTTCAATAACCAGTTTTTCTTCTTTTTGATAAACGAGATAATTGTTATTGATAGATTGAGATGAATTTATTGAAGTCACGGAACCTTTTTGCTGAAAAGCTATATTCACAGACTTAGACAAAGCGTCATAGGACGTAAAAACCAAATGCCATAAGCGATTGTTCCTATCCTTTAAGAAATAACTTCTTCCTGTGACGGGTTTATTAGTAGCAGTATTGAACCATTTTTCACCTATCTGATTAAAACTTCTAGAAATGGGATCGGAGGAATTTAAAGTCCCGTTATAAGTTACAGTAGAAGGATCACCTATTGCTTCATAGGCCTCTGTATTGACCACACCAGGCTTCAAATATTCTTCTGGAAAACCTGTGACACTGGATATGCGGATTAGATTGTGTGCATTATTTGTCAACACACCTATCGGATAGTTTGTAGTCCCTACCTTATATTTTCTAAAGACTAGATCCCATTCATTATATGCAGGTTCAAAGTCATTGAGGATAGTTGCATCCGATAATTTCACATACCTGTAATGTCTGGCAAGAGGGGTCACTTTAGGAACTGAAATATAACTTGAATTACTATTATCTATATTGGCATATCGAATAACAAAATTCCGACCACCTGCTGATTTATATGAAATGAAGAACTTTCCATAAACATTATCCTCTCTTTTTATAATATACATCTTGGTAGGAATGGTAATTAGGTTGTCCTGATAAAATGTTCCTATACCGATATTGAAGGATGTCGCAAGCGTACCTGAATACATAGTATCCAGTGCACCGTAATAGAAAATACTAGGATTATTTGACACAGGATTCATCGTATCCATGAGGCTGATAGAATTGAACTGGGTAGTATCCTTATATACTCTCCATACTTTTACTCCAGCACTCTCATTGACCATACCTCCTATTTCATGTACCTCATTATACAATGCTAAATCCCATCCTGTCTGAATTTTGGTAGTAGCTGTATTTGTATGCAGGTTTAAAAAAACATGGTCGTTGTCTCCTACGATTACATTCTTCACCGTATAATTTGCTGGGGGATTGTTTTGGGCGACCACTAAGAATGGAATTAAACCTAATATTAAACATTTTATCTTCATGCTTTTCATTTTACTTTATTTATTTGTTCAAATATCTTTTCGAAATCTACTTTGTTTCCATCTATGGATTTAGCTTTATTGAAGTAATCCTTAGCTTCTTTCACATACACAAGGGCTTTGGGCTTCGTTTTTTCATTTTGCTCATTCAAAATTTCAAAAGAGGTGTTTAATAAAACATAGCCAAGTCCATAATTCAAGTCAAAATCATTTGGATAAAGCTTCAAAGCCTCCCGATAATTTGCGATAGCCTCTTCATACTTATCTTGATTTTCTAGGGTTTGCGATTTGACTAGAAATAGAGAAACCGAAGGGGCCGAACGAATAGCTTCATCCAGCTGTTTTAATGCTTGCTGATAATTTTTTTCACCTAGGCTACTATTGATTGAAAATACCAATAAATCGCTATCTTTTGGATATTTTGCAAGTCCTTCTTGAACATATTTATTCGCGCTGGCTTTATCTTCCAATTGATAGCACAATTGGATCAAGCGCGCATAGCTCAAGGCAGAAGGGTTGGCTTGAATTTCCTTTTCAAATAAGGCTTTCGCATCTTCCTTTTTACCACTATTGATGCAGAATACAACCATATTATTGGTCATATCCTTTGATGAAAGGGTTGTCTTCTCACCAGTACTGGAGACCACTGTAAAATCGAGTTTATTCTCCGCCAGTATAGATTGAATTTGAAATAAATACTTGTATAGCTGATAGGCTAATTCATGCTTATTATCTCTATGCTGTCTGATTCCTTCTGAATACAGATCATAACCTAGGATTTGCATCAACTTTAAAAGTTGCTCCTTATTCTTAAAATTCTTATCCAGTTGATAGGATTTAATTAAGGATTGAGAAGTCTGTGCTATGAAGTCATCTATTTTCTCTAATTTCTTAGATTCAAAATACTGTTTTACAATGACGGCATTGTAAAAATGGGCCTCAGCGTTTGTTTCATTTACAGGATCTTTCATCGCTGTGCTTATGATTTCATAGGCTTTATCAATATCTGATAGCCTACTCTCCTTCATATAAGCAGAATAGTAAGAAAATGCCTTGGATACATCTTTCGTCTGACTATGAAGACCCGACAATAAAGAAATACCGATAAATAAGCATAATTGTTTCATATGATTGTATCTATCAAAAACTATTCCACATCCTCATTATCTGACTGTTTATTTTCTGTAGCATCCTCCTCAGTATCTATCACTGAAGCATCATCTATTATGGTATCATTATCATCCAAATCTTCATCTTCATCCGCTACTACCTTTGCTACAGCGGCAATACTATCTTTTTTATCCAATTTAATCAGAGTAACCCCTTGAGTGGCTCTACCCACTATTCTCATTTTATCTACCCCGAGGCGGATGGCGATACCCGATTTATTGATAATCATCAAATGATTGCCGTCGATTACATTCAGAATGGCTATCAAATCACCAGTTTTTTCTGTGATGTTGAGGGTTTTGACCCCTTTGCCCCCTCTATTCGTGACTCGATAAATAGCTTCACCATCTTCTGGGTCATCGATATAGGTTCGCTTACCAAATCCTTTTTCACTGACTACCAAGACCGTTTGTGGTATTTCGCTATCCTTATCTACACTTACGATTCCCACTATTTCATTGGAAGCATTATCGCCAAGGTCCATACCTGTTACACCCGCAGCCGTTCTGCCCATGGATCTCACTTTGCTCTCATTGAAACGAAGTGCTTTTCCTTCTTTAGACGCTATGATCATTTCCATTTTACCATTGGTTAAGAGCGCATCTAATAACTCATCCCCTTCGCGAATCGTAATTGCAGCAACTCCATTTTGTCTCGGTCTAGAAAATTCCTCAAGTAGTGTCTTTTTAATGACTCCGTTCTTAGTACAGAAGAATACATAGTGTGAATTAATATATTGTTCGTCTTTTAAATTCTCAATAGGGAGATAAGCTAGTATTTTCTCATCTCCAGCTATATTCATCAAGTTCTGAATCGCCCGACCCATGCTTGTTTTATTGCCTTCTGGTATTTCATAGACATTGATCCAGTAGCAGCGACCTTTACTGGTAAATAGTAGTAGAACATTGTGGGTATTGGCTATAAACAAATGCTCCGTGAAATCTTCAGTTCGAGACTTAGAACCTTTGGCACCTCTTCCTCCCCTATTTTGCTCTCTGTATTCTTCGAGTGACGTTCTTTTGATATACCCCAAATGTGAAATCGTGACAACGACTTGTTCATTGGCTATGATATCAAGGATGTCTATATTACCCGAAGTGGCTATAATATCTGTTTTTCTGGCATCGCCAAATTTCTCCTTCATCTCCATCAATTCATCTTTAATGATTTGCATACGAAGATTGACATCCGATAATATTTCTTTCAACTTGGCTATCAAGTCCATCAATCGCTGAAACTCATCTTTCAATTTATCTATCTCCAATCCTGTCAGCGCACCGAGACGCATATCAATGATGGCCTTGGATTGCAATTCGGATAAGGTAAATCTCGCTTCTAATTTTCTTTGAGCCTCTGACTGACTTGGAGATTTTTTGATTATTTCTATGACCTCATCGATATTATCGACCGCTATAATTAGACCTTCTACTATATGAGCTCGTGCTTCTGCTTTTCGCAATTCGAACTGAGTACGTCGGGTCACCACATCATGTCTGAACTCGATGAAATGATGAATCATTTGCTTTAGATTCAGCAATTCTGGTCTACCATTGACTAGAGCTATATTATTGACCCCATAAGAAGTCTGCAATTGAGACATTTGAAAGAGTCGATTGAGAACCACATTGGTAATCGCATCGCGTCTCAGTTCAATTACCAATCTCATTCCATTTCTATCTGACTCATCGCGTACATCTGAAATTCCTTCGATTTTACCTTCATTGACTAGCTCTGAAATTTGCACATGCAATTTAGCCTTATTTACCTGATATGGAATCTCTGTGATGATAATGCTTTCGCGATTATTTTCTACCTCTATTTCAGCCCTTCCGCGCACTACGACCTTGCCTCTACCAGTTTCAAAAGCTTCTTTCACGCCATCTATACCATAAATAACACCGCCCGTTGGAAAGTCAGGTGCTTTGACGTGTTGCATCAACTCTTCTATAGTAATGTCTCTATTTTCAATATAAGCAATACAACCATCAATAGATTCGTTTAGATTATGAGGAAGCATATTGGTAGCCATGCCAACCGCTATACCGCTCGATCCATTGACCAACAAATTGGGGATTTTTGTTGGCATCACCTTGGGTTCATCCAAAGTATCGTCAAAGTTTTTCTGAAAATCAACGGTTTCTTTTTCGAGGTCATTGACAAACTCCATAGCTATTTTGCTCATACGTGCTTCTGTATAACGCATAGCCGCTGGACTATCTCCATCTACCGAACCGAAGTTTCCCTGACCATCTACGAGTTTGTAACGCAAGCTCCAATCTTGTGCCATACGGACCATCGTATCGTATACGGAAGAATCACCATGTGGGTGAAATTTACCCATGACCTCCCCTACAATTCTCGCAGATTTTTTATAGGCACTCGAAGCTGTCACTCCCAATTCATGCATACCAAAAATCACTCTTCGATGCACAGGTTTAAATCCATCGCGCACATCTGGTATCGCTCTTGCTACAATCACAGACATTGCATAGTCTATGTAGCTATCTTTCATCGAATCACTAATGTCTACATTAATAATTCCTTTCTTATCCTTGTCATCAAAATCGCTCATGTATTCGTTTAAATTCAATTTTTTATTAGCCTACAAATATAGTAAAAACAAGCCAGTTTTTTTGAGGTTTTATCCATAGTTTATGCACAAAATTCATTTATATTTTTTTAGGATTTATCCATATATTTTAGTTTAGTTTTAGCGGATGAATTTCCACTTTTCCTATCTATGTCTATTCTAAATTTAGCCTTAAAAACAACTGGTCACTGTTTAAACCTCTATGCGCGAATCAGTCCCAAAAAGGCAGGTGCTGCAGGATTAAATTTATTCTGTCTCCCCTTTTCAAAAAAACTAAAAACCCATCAACGTGACTTTCTGCTGCCTGCTCGTTATAAAACCCTAGATTTCAAAGGAAAGCGTATTCAAATTTATCGATGGGGGCAAGGTAGCAGGACCGCCTTATTTGTTCATGGCTGGGCGAGCCATAGTTTTAGATGGAAAAATTATTTTGAGTCCCTTATAGAAAATGACTACACGGTCTATGCTTTCGATGCACCCAGTCACGGAATGAGTCAAGGAAGAATGCCTACTTTGCCTATGTATAGTGAGATTATCCACATAATAGTTCAAGATATAGGAGGACTTCAAGGTATAATTGGCCATTCCTTTGGCGGCTATGCTATTATCAATTGGCTGAATAACCACCCACAACAAAAAGATTTTAAAGCTATTATTATGGCTGCCCCGGGCGAGGTAGAGGATTTTATGACAATGTATAAGGAGAAATTAGGCCTATCAAAGCATGCATCTCAAAAAATAGATCAGGAATTTGAATCTAGGATCCAAAAAAAACCAGCAGATTTTTCTGCACTACGCTTGGCTAGCGATTTTAATTACCCATGTCTCATTATTCATGATGAGGGAGATAGAGATACGGATTATAGGTATTCTGAAAAATTAAATCGAGTATGGAAAGGAAGCCAACTCATGCTCACTAAAGGTCTGGGGCATAGATTGAAATCTCATGAAGTAATACGATCTGTTATTGATTTCTTAAAATGATTATATGAATCACTTCTATAAAAATGTCAATCGCTACTTTCACTTCTATAAATATGAAATTTTAGTTCTAGCGCTTCTACAGCACTTGTTTATAGGTATATTTATTCAAGACTTAGAATTCTATATTCATTATGTTTGGCCGCTCAATATGCTCATTCTGGGTATAGCCAGTTCTGGCGTTTATATTGAAAAGGACCAATGGAAGAAAAACATTAAAAACATTTTCCTAGTAATTGTTATAGGATTCCCGATTAGCCTCTGGTTTCATTTCGATATATCCAGTGCATTTATGATCTGGCTCAATATAGCCTATTTTCTATTCTTCCTTTTCATACTTATCGAAGTTTTAAAATTTCTTCTTACACCCAATTATATCAATCTTGACCTTATCATAGCATCTATCTGCGGCTACTTATTGATTATCGAACTAGCCACATTTGCCTTTCAATATTATTTCTATCGATATCCTAATTGTTTTATCGGAGTTCACAATGAAAATCCAGTGGATACTTATGCTAGTTTTGTTTATTTTAGCACAGTTACTATTACAAGTATAGGTTTCGGGGATATAAGTCCTAGTATCCATTTCACCAAACTCTTGACATCTTTCTTTGGTATTTTGGGTCAGCTTTATTCTGTTTTGCTTATTGGCATTTTAATTAGTAAATTTAATACGAAGAATAACTAGTTTGAATAAATGAAAAAAGCAGAAAAGGTAGCATATATACAAAACAAACTCGAAGAGCTCTATCCTGAAACCCCTATCCCACTTAATCATACAGATGAATACACCCTTCTGATAGGCGTTTTGCTTTCAGCCCAATGCACGGACGAACGAGTCAATAAAACGACTCCCTATCTTTTTGATAAGGCTAAAACTCCACATGCTATGGTCAAACTATCTGTGGAGGAAATAGAGGATATTATTAGACCTTGTGGCCTATCCAAAGCTAAGTCCAATGCAATTTACAACCTCTCACACATCTTGATCGACCAGCATCAAGGAAAAGTTCCTCAGAGTTTCGAGGCCCTAGAAGCACTGCCTGGAGTAGGACACAAAACTGCCAGTGTGGTTACGAGTCAGGCCTTTGGCATACCGGCTTTTCCGGTAGATACGCATATTCACAGACTCGCAACTCGCTGGAAACTGACCAATGGCAAGAATGTAGAACAAACAGAAAAAGACCTCAAACGCCTCTTTCCCGAAAATCTATGGAATAAACTTCATCTGCAAATCATCTTCTACGGACGTGAATACTGCCCTGCACGAGGGCACAAAGTGGAGCATTGTATGATATGCAGTGAGATGGGAGCAAAGGGTTAGCCTTGTACTAGTTTATTGTATCTAAAAATATATAGATTCAAAACCATATCATGTCAGCTCTTAGAAGAAACCTTAGTTGATAGGAGCCTATCTCAGATTTATAAATAATAATAAATTAACCAATAATAATTGTTGAGCACGTTGCAGCACATCCAGCTACGCATGTTATTGAACCATGACACCCCCTTGTGCACTCTAGCATGCATTTACCCGCATCCTCTGGCCATCGAGACGGGTTGAGCGCTTTTGTCGATACCGTTCCGTTTTCAGCGATCATTATTTCGGCTATCTCCGAATGATTATCATTCGGATCAAGCATTACGAGGTGTTTATCGCTTATTACTTTGAAGTTTACCTGTTTGCCAGTGCTTTCAACTGTAGCAGTAATTATCATGTTGACTTTTTCTTGATTATTCATAACTTATATAAAATTTAATATCCTACTCGTATGGCTTTTCAGAATGCGCCCCGTTTTTTAGAGTGGGTTCTGGTCTCCACTTCCTTACTGCAAAGATACTAGTTTTTCTTTCACAGCAGGCTTTTTGTACTAGTTACTGATAAAAGCCCCAAAAGCGATAAGTACATAATTCATTTTTTAGGTAAGAGCGGTAAATCATCTTCATCAGGAAGAGGAGGCAACTTTTTTGGGTCGTCTAAAGAATTTTTTATGGTCATCATCTTATTTTTGGTTTGTTTGTTGGTGATAACACCAAAGGGAGAAACTGACCAATGGCAAGAATTTAGAACAAACAGAAAAAGACCTCAAACGCCTCTTTCCCGAAAATCTATGGAATAAACTTCATCTGCAAATCATCTTCTACGGACGTGAATACTTGCCTGCACGTGGGCATAAGGTGGATAATTGCATAATTTGTAGTCATATCGAAGTGAAAGGTTAGCTTTACTATGGTCTGTAGATGGATAAATATTTAAATTCCCCCATGCTGCGAAATGCTATTAAGAATGCCGAGTTCACGACTTTTAGACTGCTTTGCTCGGTGTTGTAGATCCAAATCTATTCTCCTGAATTTGGTCGAATTTAGCTACATATTCGGGATTTTCTGTTTTCATGATTCGATCCCAGAATCTAAAATACAAACCATAGTTTTTATCAAACCTCGTATGATGCAAATTATGATAGATTGATGTATTGAAAATATGAAAAAAGACAGACTGTCTAAACCATTTTGGCACTATCTCATACCCTAAGTGCCCATACACATTGATGGCAAAATTGGAGAAAGCAAATAATGCTATAGCGACCGTATGCATGGGTATTAAAACTAAAATAAGTGGTATAATCAACCCCTCTAATATCGCTTCAAAGAAATGAAACGAGTAGGAAGCCCAAGGAGATGGATTGACAGATTTGTGGTGCACGGAGTGAACCCTTCGAAATAATTTTGGATGATGTATAGCCCTATGCATCCAATAAAAATAAGTATCATGCACAAAATAAGTTAGGACGACACTCAAAGGAATCCACGCTAGCGGATAGTCTGATAAATTGGTATATAGCTGCGTATATTGACTGAGGGGCGTTTTTAGCACCAATACCGCCATAGCTGCCAAAACAAGGGTTGTTTGCATAGAGTAGGCTATCTCTCTTAAATAATCCTTTTTGCTGGCTAACTGAGCCTGGATTTTACTTTTGGCAAATGCTTTCTTGTAGACTACATAAAAAAGTATAAATGGTATTCCGCACAGAAAAAAATATCGCACGATACTCAAAATCAAGGGCAAAAAATACTGAAAAATAATAGATTCCATTGCTAGAAAAGTCATTTATATACTAGACAAATATAAAAATATTATCCAAGATCGTTTTCTATTTTTAACCCGTATTGATTCCAATTGTATTCTCGGCATTTTTAAAAAAACTACCTTATCTTCATCTCATTCATCTTCGTATGATAAGTCGATGCTACAGATTGGTGTTCTGCTAGAGTTTTGGAAAAAATATGATAGCCATTGAGGCTAGGGTCTGCGCAGTAGTAAAGGTAATCTGTGAGTTCAGGATTCAAGACAGCATCAATGGTGCTCAGTTCTGGCATGCAGATAGGTCCTGGTGGCAAACCTTGCACTTTATAGGTATTATAGGGAGAGTTGCACTGGGTATGATAATAATTGACCCGCTTGGCAGCGAAGTCTCCCGTGGCATATTTGCAGGTGGCATCTACTTGAAGGGGCATATATATATTCAATCGATTGAGCAGCACACTGGCTATCTTGGAGCGTTCGTCTTTGCGCGTGTATTCTTTCTGCACTAGACTGGCGAGGGTATAGACTTGAATTGGGCTAAGTTTGATTTTAGCAGCCTGAGCCTTTCGCTCCGCTGTCCAGAATTTATCGACCTCGTTATGCATTCTATCGAGAACGGCTCGAGGGTTCGTATTCCAATAAAACTCATAAGTATTTGGGAGAAAAAGGGTGAGAGCAGTTTCTCTCGTATAACCCAATGACCTCATAGAACTACTGTCATAGAGCTGCAACAGAAAACTCATAGAGTCAAAGGCGAACTTCTGACTAGCCTTGCCTGCTATTTCTTCTACAAATGTGGCGGTGGATATGGTCCAGCGCAGAGGATCTTGATTTCCGTTTTTAAGTTTTCGCAAGATGTCGAGAGTAGTCATCGATTTCTTGATTTTATAATGGCCCGCAGGAACATCCTCCACCTGGTAAAATATATTGACAATATCGAAAATATATGAGTTTGTGATGATTCCTTCTTCTTTAAGTTGAGACTTGACCTGAAAGAAAGGAGTATCTGAGTTTAACTTCAGGCTATAGTCATTTTCTACATTTCTTTTTACAAAAAATAAAAGGTAGAACACAAAGCAAAGACCAAGGACGGCTATACCTAGCTTCTTAATCATTCTATAATTTGAAGTTTTTCTGTTTGAATAAAATCCCCATTGGAGACGAAATGCAGAGAGTAAATTCCCTGTCTTAGGCTCGATACATCGACTTGACCTTCTTTAAATCGTTGGGATAAGACTAGTTTGCCCAACATATCGAAAATATGAATCTCAAGATTCTTGTATTCTCCAGCTTCTATATTTAAAATCTGGTTTGCAGGATTAGGATAGAATTCGATTCGATTTTTATCGCGTTTAGCTTCCGTTTGGACCACCCCATTGGTGGCAAATTTTCGCATGCCATCGAGAATCAAGCGAATCATAGGTGAACCTGCCCTCGACTTGGCTATATTCGACTTGGACCATACATTATTCGTGAGAATAAACATTTTTTCATATCCCTTATCACTATTGACATCATAACCCACCTGTAGATTGCGCTCATCGGCTTGTATCCAACCGACATAAATTGTATCCTGCACTTCTAGAGGTTCTTCTAATCCAAAGGTCACAAAGCCATTCAGGGTATCGAGGTATTTTGGCTTTAGATTGGTTATCGTCCGCAGCACTTGTTCTTGCTGACCATTCATGCCAATCGTTTTCCATATCGTCAAATTGAAAAGCAGACTGCTCACTGGAACATCAATATTGGAAAACAAAATCTTAACAGCTGCTAAAGTATCTTTATTGGGGATAAAATAGCGATAGGCCACTTTTTTACTACCTAAGCCTTGCAAGCCGTATGCCCACTCTGCACTACCGTCATCATAGGCCATTTCGTTGAAGAATAATTGACGGGTAGTCGCTGTATCGTTATCTATGAAAACATCCGCATTGTCAAAGAAAATCTTTGTTGTGACATAACTACTATCCGCTATGTTGGTTGGAAAATTTAATTCTGAACTCGTATTCATACAGTGGCTCATGAATGGATTGGCGGCGAATGGAATACCTCCAGCACTGCTGCCATAAACTGTCCCTGTATTTTCATTAAAACAACGAAATTTATAAGAATTAAAAACTAAACTACGTGTACCCAAATTCCTATTTTGCCCACATATCGTGTCTGCCAAATCAATATTCCCTCTATACTGCTGCGTTGGCAGAATGGTATGATATTTCAAAACCGAAGGCAATTCATAGACAAAATTTGCATCATTGAGCGCTGTATCTTGAAAATTGCGATTTTTATCTAGTTTGACAAAGTCTAAATGCCAATGATCATTGTTTCCTGATATGGTAGCATAGTTTTTAAAACGAAACTGGAATTTATTGTGAAAATAAAATGGATCGGATGGAACGATAGGATCTGGAATATGAATGGCATGAAAGGTGAAGCTCAAGGAATCTTTAGCTATCTCCTGTTTACTTCCTTTTTTAGTCCATACAGGAAACCATCGTCCCCTATCATCTAGGAATTCGACCTGTATCGAGTCTTGCACATCAGGGTAATCGCCCAATCCCTGCGGTTGAATTAAAAAACTAAGATAGACAGAATCATTACCCGTATTGCCAATCAAATCGATTGGTGCAGAGGTAAAGTAGTCTGCCAAACCATAAGCATTCGTCCCTTTAGTATCGTATGGACTTCCATATTCATTGAGTCCATCAAGGGTGGCCACACCTTTACTTGGCGGTATATAAGGCAGATGACTATTGATATAAGCATGTCGGTCTGTCCACAAATATCCTTTTATAAAATAGGTTCTCACCAGTGCGGCATTGATCATAGTATCATAAATCAGACTATCCCATAGCAATTGTCCTGTGGCTGAAAACCTTCTCTTGATTGTTGGAGGATAAATCGATTCAAGACCCAATGTATTGCAGTTGGGCGAATCATTAAGCGAATAAAGGACTGGCGTTAGATTGCCTGTTTGGACATAGTTTGGCGGGAAGGCAGGGTTGTATGTATCTTCTGTAGAAACCTGTTTGGAGAACTTGTAGGTTCCCAGTTTGTAATTCAGCTGTTTGGTACACGTTCCGGTTACATAATATTCAGAAAGCGGGGCTGGTAGATCCTTATAGGATGGACGCTGATTATTCTTTGAAAACTCATCAACAAATGGCAGGGATAAAATTTCATAATCAATAATATAATTGATACTATCCTTGGCACCTCTAGCCTCCAATGTTTTTGACCAACTTGGTTTATGCAATAAATGATTTGATGACAAGGGTATCAATTGATCCTGCGCTGTTGCTACTATACCGCTAGATACAAAAAAAAAGGTAAGGATACGTTTCAAAATATTTTGTTATACTCTTGTTTACTTGGATTGTCTTAACCTAGATTTTAACGCAGAATCTTGTAAAATATTTTGAGGTATTTTAGTGTCGAGGAAGATGTCCATCGATTCGCCCATATTGATTTTTTCATTATTGAGGGCAGAAGGATATTGGCGATAAACCACTGCCGTCGCAGTATCTTCTACATCTTTGTCAAAATAATAATTCGCCGAAATACCCAAACTTTCAAGCATTTCCTTGACATCACTATAGTTTTTGGCTATAACAAAAGGCGGAGTCACCACAATACCCGTCAAACCATCTCCCAGAGTCAGATGAATGGTTGTACCTTTGGGTATCAGCACCCCTCCTTTAATTTCTGTATTGCCGATTTTTTGTGCTAATACCGCATCTTTTTCTGTAGATGGCACATAGGATAAATTACCTAAAATTAAGCCTCTAGATTCCAATTCAATTTTGGCAAAACGCAAAGAACTTCTTCCCACTAAATTCGGCATTTCTACCATAGGAGGACGCTTGGACGAAATGACTAAAAAAATAGTTCGGCCAGATTTAATTTCCAAACCAGCTTGAGGGAGTACTTCTAGGATAGTACCATCCTTTAAATCTTTTCTATAGACTGTGTCTTTGACCTCAAACTCTAGATTGGCTGCTTCAATTTTTTCCTCTGCATCCTCTTTAGTCATATTGACTACACTCGGTATGATAGAACTCTCCCCCCATTTGGTGATTTTTTTCAGGCTAAACAAGACAACCACTGAGAACAATAGGAATAAACCTATGAAGACCAGTAGATTTATCCAGAAATAGCGATGAAATAAAAAGGAAAAAAATCGCATGCCTTCCTATTGTTTTTGACGTGGATCCATAGCATCGGTGAGTCCTTCGCCCAAAAGATTAAATACAGTAACAGTAACGAATATCGCAAAACCTGGAATAATTGCTAACCACCAAGCCTTAAAATAACCTCGGGCTGCGGAGAGCATACTACCCCATGTGACATCTTCTGGACGCATACCAATACCTAAAAATGATAAGCTAGACTCTAATAATATAGCACTAGCTACACCAAATGCTATAGCGACTAAAACACTCGACAATGAGTTGGGCAATGCATGCTTAAATATGGTTCTCATTTCGCTGTATCCCAAGGACTGCGCTGCCTGAATAAACTCTAGGCTTCTCACTTTTAATAACTCTGCTCTTGTGTATTTGGCTATTCCTGTCCAACTGGTAAATCCAATGATAACCATGACCATAAGAATATTTGGGCGACTCATAACGGCCACAATAGATAAGATGAGTAATAAAGTAGGAATAGAAACCTTGACCTCTATCAATCTAGAAATCATGATATCAACTGGCACATTAACTTTCTTTCCAAAAAATGGAATTCTTTTTAAAAGAACGGCAATGAGATTAAACAGCGCAAAAATTCCAATCAATAATCCTAAACTGATTAGTAGTTGCAAGATGAAACCACCCATGCCTTCCGCTAACGCTTTGGACAGAAAATAACTGCGAACCCCAAAGGCGTAATACAAACCAAGGAAAAAACCGATGATACTCAACCAAAATCGACCTCTACTCATTTGGAGTCCTTTGTCACCAAAATAACCAGCCAGGGCGCCGAAAAATATACCTATCAATACAGAAATAGACATCGATATAATACCCACCAGCATAGCCGTTCGAGTACCGTGCACCATTCCTGCCAAGACATCTCTTCCTAAATTATCTGTACCGAGATGATGCCTCCAACGAGAACTTTCTACATCTTGCTCATCCATTGGACTTTTGTAATCCTTGTTTTTCAAATCTAGGTTTTGAGGCGAATATGGAATAGGCGTGCGCACAACAAAGTCATACTTCACTTCATTCCAATTGACATTGGCCAATTCCTGTGGATATTTAGCAATACCCAAGCCAACTCCATAGCTTTTAAAAATAGGGAAATAGCTATTTCCATTAATTCGGCAAAAAAATGGCTTATCATTCGCAATAAAATCAGCCATAATACCAATAAAGAAAATGACATATACCATTCTCAATGACCATACTGCTAATCTATTTTTGTTAAATTGTCTTTTGACAATTCCCCAATAACTCTGATCTATTTTTTGAGGTATCTTACTCATGCTTATCTATTTATTTTTCAAATGAAATTCTCGGATCGACTACACTATACATTATATCTGCCACTAAATTACCTACCAAGGTCAAGATAGCGCCGAGCATCATAACGGTAAATATCATAGGGAAGTCTCTGGCAGTCAAGGCTTCCAGCGCCAACTTACCCATGCCTGGTATACTAAATATATACTCGATAATGAAACTACCCGCTATCAAACCTGGGAATATTCCAGAAAAAATAGTGATAATTGGAATCAGTGAATTTCTAAAGGCATGTTTCCATACAACTGTTTTCTCATCATTTCCCTTGGCTCGTGCAGTTCTGATATAATCTTGACCTAGCGTATTGAGCATTCCTGTTCGCATTTGTCTCGACACATAGGCTATACCGCCATACACTAAACAAAATATAGGTAAGACTAAATGATAGGCTCTTGTGCCTAAAACCTCTATAAAGGACATATCATCATCAATTTCCCCAAGACCATAAGTTGGGAATAGATTCAACCCATATTCATCTGTCGTAATAAACGTCACTAGAAGCGTAGCGACCCAAAAACTCGGCAGGGAGTACATAATGAATAAGAATATTGTTGTAAATCGATCTTTTCTTGTCCCTTTATTCGTGGCACTAAAGACGCCTATTGGAATAGATATAGAATAAAAAATAACCAAACTCAATATATTCATTAGAAGTGTCCAAGGAATAGCATCTTTCAATTTACTAGCAATTGGACGGCTATCCAAATAGGATTGTCCAAAATCGCCGCGCAAAAAACCTTTTGATTGACCCGGTTTAGCTTCGCCGATAAACCATGGGGCATTGCCTAGCAGCCATCGGTGATATTGATTCTCCGTCCCATACCAATGGAGAACGGGAATATAATTATTGGCTACAGATTTCTTCTCTTTCATCTCCTGGTATAGCGCATCCAGTTTCTGAGTTTTCATATAAACGGTATTCAATCTAGGTTGTCCCTCCGTATTTTTTATTAAACTTTTGATATGATTGGTTATATCCATATCATCACTGGTCATATATAGAAGTTGAACTTTTTGTTTGATCTCCTTCATATTTTCAAATATAGTATTGTCAACCACAACATCAAAAAGGCTAAATTCTAGCTCCTTTAGTTGCTTATGATATGCCGAAATTTCCTTCCAATTTCCATATTGAGATACTAAGTCTCCCAAGGTTTCCTTATCTGCCTTCTTGACAAATTTGTACATGGTGTCTGGCAGAGCAGAAGATGCTATGGCGAAATAAAAGGTTGGTAAATTCAAACCGAGATTCTCTGCCTTTTCATAATATGCTTTTTCAGACGCCATCTTTTCTAAAGCCTGACCGGCATCCCCTCCACTATCTCTATTTCCTAGAGCCAATTTTACGGGATCCCCAGGGGTGATTTTACTCAGTCCAAAGGTGATGAGTGAAATAATGAGTAAGGTGGGGATGAAATAAGCTATACGCTTGGCTATATACTTGAACATATTATTCTATTGAGCTAGTTTAAATTCATTTAAAAGAAAACCTGGGCTTACGAGATTAAACTCTACGTCATACCGTCTGCTGAGGGCTAATCTATTTTTTGGTGCAAAAAGAAACACGACTGGAAGATCCGCGTGTATCATTTGCTGCAAGGTTATGTACATTTGTTTTCGCTTATCTTGATCTAGTTCTTTCCCAATGTCTTCGATGAGTTTATCCGACTCAGGTCCTCCCCATCCAGAGTTATTATCAGCTCCTGGCACAGCATTCTCGGTATGCCAAGTCTGTCTTGGATCACCAATTCTAGGTGGCACCGCATAACCAGCATAGGTCATTTCAAACTGATGCTTACCTAATTCTTGTATAAATACAGACCACTCTTTGGCCTCTATTTGCATACTAATTCCTATTTTGACAAAGTCTTCCTGAATTATGAGAGCTGTATTTTTTCGCTGTTCATTCCCCGCATTATACTTAAAATTGACTGTGAGAGGAATGCGCTGTCCATCGATTTCTTTATCGCGTATGCCGTCGCCATCGGTATCTATCCAACCCGCTTCGTCCAATAGCTGATTAGCCAGTTTTAAATCAAATTCATATGGTTTTAATGTCTTGTCATAGGTTTTTTGGCTCGGATGTATAAAACTCTCCGTTAAAAGACTTTCTCCATTGTTGATAGCTTCATTTATTTTTTTGCGATTGATCGCATGGGTTATGGCCTTTCTGACATTCAAATCCTGAAACTTCTTATTTCTCAGATTGAAATATAAGAATGTATAGGCTAGTATATCTTTTTTATCCGTTCTAAACTTATTTTTAAATTCTCTATTTTGATCCAGATCCATAAACTCCTTAGCAGGCATCCCGTAGAAGATGTCCAAGCCATCATCCTTGAGTGCAGTAAGTGCTGTATTTTGATCATTGATAATCTTAAACTTAATTTTTTTAGGATAAGCCCAGAAATGACGGTCATCCTTAAATTGATCCCCCCACCAGTTTTCTTTGCGTTTGATAACCAATTCCTGACCTGTCGTCCAAGATTCTAGGGTATAAGGACCTAGTCCAGAGATAAATTTAGGATCGCGCTGGTACTTTTCACTATTGAATTCTGTGGCAAAGGCATTGATCTCCCCATTTAATTTCAATTCCTCGATTTTTGAAGGATTATTTAAGTCTCGAATGCTGAAATTACGCATAATTTTTTTAGGATCGTAGTTATATTCAGGTATAATGATATACCCAGCAAACTCTTCGATTTTGAAATACTTCTTTTTGGAGTAAACCACATATTTTCTTGGATTCGCAGGATCGATAACCACATCCCCTATCCAATCAT
This sequence comes from Sphingobacteriales bacterium, assembly GCA_021297855.1. Lineage (GTDB taxonomy): Bacteria > Bacteroidota > Bacteroidia > Chitinophagales > JADJOU01 > CHPMRC01. Next base: position 20,873 of record JAJTHM010000059.1, read on the forward strand.
AATAAGACTTGAGGTGCTCACAGTGCGTCTTAGGATTCAGTATAGCTTTAATTGTGAATACATAATCATTCGCCGTTACAGGTTCTCCGTTATCCCATTTAGCTTCTTCTTTGATTTCGTATTCTATTCGCATACCACCTGCAAACTCACCTTCGGTGATTTCAGAGACAATCCCCAGCTGCTTGGTTAAGAATGGAACCAAATCGTATTCACACTTTAATTCCATAGAATTGATACCGGCAAAAATCAAACTGTTGACAACTCTAGCGTTATCGCTTTTGAAATTTAAAGGATTGAGCATATCCGGATCAGCCATCTGCCGAACGACAAGAGGTCTATCAAGACTCTTTCTATCTTTACAGCCTGCGAAAGTAATCGCAAGAATACCTAGCCATAAAATAACCAGGTTCTTAACATTTCTTCTATTCATGCGTCTATTTTAGGTTTAAGTAAGGCAAATTTATCATTTTATTTTAAAAAGGTCCTTATTTTATCCTGTAAAGCCCTACTAATAAAAAATGCCACTGAATATCAGTGGCATTTTTTATTACAAACTCTAAAATAAACTATTGGATAGCTTTAAACTCGTTTATGGAGAACCCTGGGCTAATAAAATGAGATTCTACTTCAAACTTTTTACTTATAGCTATTCTATTTATTGGAGCAAATAAAAATATGACTGGTGCATCATTGTGTATCATTTCTTGCAATTGAATATAATAAGTATTTCTCTTTTCTGCATTAAGTTCTTCTCCTATATCATCAATTAATTTGTCAGATGTAGGATTTCCCCAACCTGGTTTATTGTCACCACCAGGACCAGAATTAGAAGTGTGCCAAATTTGCTTAGGATCAGATCCTCTAGCTGCTATGGTAAAACTACCATAAGTCATTTCAAATTGCAGTTTATCCAAATCTTGCAAGAAAACGGTCCACTCTTTTGCTACTATGTTAAGATTTATTCCGATTTTCTTAAAATCTTCTTGAACAATTAATGCGACATTTTTTCTCTGTTCATTGCCAGCATTATATTTAAACTCGATATCTAAAGACACTTTTTTACCCCCAAAGGTTTTATCTCTAATTCCGTCACCATCAGTATCTTTCCAACCAGCTTCATCTAACAATTTGGAGGCTAATTCTAAATTAAACTCATAAGGTTTTAAGTTCTTATTATACATTTTTTGACTAGGGTGTAGAAAACTCTCCGTGAATTTAAACTCTCCAAAATTTACAGTTTCATTTATTTTCTGACGATTAACAGCGTGAGTCAAAGCTTGTCTAAGTTTGACATCCTTAAATTTATCATTTCTTAAATTCATTTGAAGAAATGTATAAGCAAAGAAATCATTTTTCTCCAATTTAAATTTAGAATTAAAATCAGAATTCTTTTCTAATTCCTTATATTCTTTTGCAGGAATAGCTTCGTATGCGTCAATTGCTGCGTCTTTTAATGCAGTAATTGCAGTATTTTGATCATTAATTACCTTAAATTTAATACGCTTTGGAAACGCCCAAAACTGTTGTAAATCTGAGAATTTGTCTCCCCACCAACTATCCTTTCTTACAATAACAATTTCTTGACCAGTTGTCCATGACTCTAATTTATAAGGACCAAAACCAGTAATATATTTAGGGTCGCGTTGATACTTTTCACTATTAAATTCTTCTGCAAATTTTAGGATATCAGCGTTATTCTTTAATGCTTGTCTTTTTTGATCTGTATTGAAATCTCTAACAGAGAATTTTTTCATTATATTATTAGGATCATAGTTATAGGCAGGTATAACATAATTCCCCGCAAATTCTTCAATTTTAAAATATTTTTTACTAGCATAAACAGTAAATTTTCGAGGATTCATGCTATCGATAACTACATCTGCTACCCAATGGTAATATGACTTCAAATGTTCACAATTCGTCTTAGGATTTAAAATAGTTTTTATTGTAAATGCATAATCATGTCCAGTAATTGGAGTGCCATTATCCCACACTGCTTCTTCTCTTATTTCATAATCTATTCTCATCCCACCTTTCCATTCACCCTCAGTAATTTCACTTACCTTGCCTAATTCTTTCGTTAGAATTGGTAGAAGATTATAATCCCCTTTTGTTTCCTGTGCATTAACACCCATAAACATTAGGTCAGTTATAACTCTAGCATTAGCAGAGCTAGTATTTATTGGATTAAGCATATCCGCATCTCCCATTTCTCTAATAACCAATGTCCCCCCACCTTTGGCTTTACCTTTGCAGGATACAAATCCTGAAGTCAATGTAATCACAGCAATCAACAAGCTAAAAAGCGTTTTCTTATTCATTCTTTTAAAGTTAATTTTTAAACAAAGGGCAAATTTAAACTTTTAGAACCATGTTTTGGTATTTTTTTCTTGCAAAACGAGAGATTCTATAATTTCATACATAGATTGTTAATTGTGAATAATCTAGCTTAGTGTCCATACTGAAATAGCTTTACTTTGCGTTACCATTTAATCTCAATAGATAGTATTATGCGCATATTACAAAGAAATTTGCTTGGGTTATTCTTTTTACTGAATTTTAAGTCCGTCATTAGTCAATCCAATTCCATTCATAACGATGTATTGAGAAACTATGAACAAGCCCTCATTTTTACTCAGAATCAAGACTATAGACAGGCATATCAGTTCTTTGAACTGGTATCTAATACCTATATCACTGAGAACCAAATAAGTAATATAAATTTTTACAAACAAGAAGCGGCCTATTATAAAGCCTACTTAGCGGGCAAGCTCAAGCTTCCTGAGGCAGAGCAAAGTTTGTTAAGGCAATATGACAACACCCATGATTCAAGAAAAAATCAACTTGCTTATCATTTAGGAGATTACTATTTCGGCAAGGGAAACTATCCGCAAGCAGAGAAATGGTATGCAAGTGCGACAGAGCAGTCGCTCAACGAAGAATGGAAAGACGATTATTATTTTAGATATGCTTATACCTTGATGGAAAACAATAAACCCACCAAGGCAGCGAATTACTTTGAAAAAAACTTGCTAATCAAGAAATCAAAGTATAAATCTGAAACGGCCTATTATCTCGGGGTCATTTATTTTAATCGCAAAGACTTCGCCCAGGCTGAGAAATTTCTTCAATCTATCAAAACGCAAGACCAAACGAAAGGAGCCAACTACATTCTAGCACAAATTCAATTTCTCAATAAAAACTATGCGGAGGTCATCAAACTTTTAGAAAATGATAACACGGCTGGGGAATCTAAAAATCAGCTATTAGGTAAAAGTCATTTCGAACTCGTCAATTATAAATCTGCTGAGGAATACTTACTGAAACACTTATTGGCCAATGAAAAAGTAAGCCCTGAAGATATGTATCAATTGGCATTTTCTGAGTATAAAAATGGCAATTTCACCTTCGCTATAGAGCATTTTAAAGAGCTTCAATTGAGCAATAGTTTTGGTCAATATTCTATGTATGCCTTGGCTGACTGCTATTTGAAAGCCAATGACAAACAAAATGCTTTATTTGCATTTCAACAGGCTAGCCAACTAAATCAAGACTCCGTCATCAAAGAAGAGAGTCAATTCAATATGGGTAAGTTAAATTATGATCTTAAAAATTACAATCAAGCCACAGATAACTTTTTTGATTTCATCACGAATTATCCCAAATCAAAATACCAAAAGGAGGCATGGGATTTATTGACCTTATCACTTTTAAATACGAACAATTATCCGCAAGTGATCGGTATCATTGAAAAAAATCCCGCAATCCAAGAGGGCAATGAAGTTCTCTATCAGGAGGTCTGCTATACCCATGCAGTCAATTTAAATAACAATGGCGATACAGCCAATGCAATGAAATTTTTACGGAAATCTATCCTAAATAATTTTGATAAGGTTTTAGAGGCTGAGGCTAGATATTTAAGAGCAGAAATTTTATACAAAGGAGGCCAAATAGAAGAAGCATCTAAAGAATACTACCGTGTATATACGATCCTCATAAATAATAAAATACTTTTTGCGCAAAATGCCACCCTATTCAACGTGTTTTACGGTTTGGGCTATTGTCAATATTCGAAGCGAGATTTTGATGCCGCATTGCTGCAGTTTTTAAATAGCTCAAAAAATTATATCTATTCACAAAATGCACCCATTTCAAATACTATGCAAGATGTGGATCTGCGAATAGCTGACATTTATTTTATGAATAAAAAGTATGACAAAGCCTATAAGCAATATTCCAAGATATCTCAACGAAGAGGACAAGGTTATGACTATGCCACTCTTCAAAAAGCCAATATAGACGGAGTAAAAAAGAATTTTAAGGATAAGATTACCACGTTGAGCAAACTGATGAGAGAAGTGCCAAACTCCATTTATTACAATGATGCTCACTACCAATTAGGCCTTGCATACGAAGACGACAAAAATTTTGAAATGGCGATTCAAACCTACAATGAAATCATTTCAAAGTCAAAATCGCAAGAATATATCCCTAAATCCTTAATGCGGCTTGCAACCATATACTACAATAATCAAAATCTAAATGAAGCCTTGATTAAATATACTGCTGTCGTCAAAAACTATATTAACTCACCAGAGTCTGACCAAGCTCTAAAAGCGATACGAGAAATATATATAAGCCAAGGAAAACCCGAAGATTTTCTCAATTTCACCGCTTCCCTGCCAGATTTCAAGCAATTGGATATAACAGAACAGGATAGTTTACTATTCGAATCAGGGGAAGAACTCTATGCCAATCAGAATTATGACAACGCTATCGTTATTTTTAATAAATATCTCGAGAAATTTCCTAAAGGAATCTTCAGTCTAAAAGCGCATTATTTGAAAGCAGAATGCTATGCGGCCAAAAAGATGTATGCAGAAGCAATTGATGAATATGACTACTTGACCAAAGATAATAATAATCCATATTATGAAAGAGCGGTGGTCAAGACTGCTTATTTCAACTACAATAATAGTAAGGATTATTCTAAAGCCAAGACGCTCTATCAAAAACTACAGGCTATTGCATCTACCTTGCCAAATAAGCAATTAGCCAAAATAGGTTTATTGAAATCTAATTATAGATTGAAGAATTATGCAGAGGTGATTGAAATAGCAAAGCTTATAGAAAATGATGAGGGAATCAGTCAAGAAATAAAATCGGAGGCTATCTATTTCAAAGCTATATCACTTTATAATACTCAAAATTATAAGACAGCTATCCCACTTTTGGAAGCACTAAGCAAAGATAAAAGCAGTATAAAAGGCGCCGAATGCACTTACTACTTGGCATCTTCGCACCATATGTTGAAGGATTACAAGAAGTCCAATGAGATTTTATTGAAATCAAAAGATGAATATGGTTCATACGAAGCCTGGGTGGTGCGCTACTTTATACTTATAGGCTATAACTATCACAAATTGAAAGATGATTTTCAAGCGAAAGCTACCTTGGAAAGCATTATAAATAACTACCAGGGAGATGAAGAAATACTCAAAGAAGCCCGCGAGCGCCAAGCAGAAATAAATGCAAGTATTCAATCTAAATCAAAGGTCAAATATAAATAAGTGTATTGAAATTGAAATATTCAAAATAAGAAAAGAGAAAAAAGAAACCGTATGAATAGAAAATTAGTTTTAGCTTGTTTTACAATTCTTAGTCTGTCATACAGCGCACAGCAAGAATCGGATATAGACCCTGTAGAAATAAAAGTAGTCAAGGATTATAATGTTTTTATCGAAGAGGCCAGTAAAATACACGAACCTATAAATTATTATCCTAAATTTAAAGATAAATCCACGCAAAAAAAATTATCCTATATACTACCTGATAGGATTGAGCAGTTTAAATTTGAGCCTTCATCCGTTGAACCTATAGCTTATAAGCAACGAAACATTTTCTTTCAAAATACGAATTTCGTTCGTCTAGGATTTGGCACTTCTTTTAATCCTATTTTCGAATGGTCTCATCACAATGAAAAGTCCAAAACACCAAGTAGGGTTCATGTTTTTCATCATTCTGCATGGCGATCTCCAGATTCATTTCAGAAATACAGCGAATCCAGAGGTGAGGCAGAGTTTACGAAGTCATTGAAGAGTTGGATATTCAAACCAAGGTTAAATCTTCAGCATAAATATTATAATTTTTTCGGCAATATTTCTGAATCGGGATTCAAAAATGAAGCGAATAGAAACTATATGAATGGTAGTATATCCGGTACTTTGCAGCGCGAGAAAACAGAATTGCGCTCGATATCCGTTTTAAATACAGCGGAACTCAATTACGGTATGGATAAATTGGGTCTTTTCAATACCACCTTAAACAATCACGAATTCTATGCCAATGGGAAATCAGAACTCAGCTATAAAGCCATGGAGAATCTATTCCTCAAAGTGCAAGCAGGAGTTCAGTATTATAATCTCACCACGGATACGTTTACCGATAAATGGCTTATTCATCTATTGCCGCAGGCAGAATATAGAAGTAAAGCATTAAAAATATCGGGTGGTTTAAGTTTAACTCAGGCATTGAACAATTCAGAAATTACCTATTACGTGCTTCCTAATATTCATACTGAAATACAGTTAGTACCGAACTATATAAACATCTATGCGCTTTGGAATCGAAACCTAGAACTCAACCGAATGCAAAATCATTTTGCGGCTAATCCATTTGTCATTTTTACGAACCAATTGCTACCCAATACTCTCGTGGAAAATAGAAGTGCTGGATTGAAGGGCGGGACCCACGGAATCAGTTATCAAGTGTACTTCAATCAAAAAGTCATGAAAGATGCCTTATTGTTTAAAAATGATGCCAAGAACCCAAGATTTTTAAATGCAGAGATTGAGAGTGACATGACCGTAAACAATATTGCTTTGGAGCTTAGTTATTTAAGAGAAGAAAATTGGTCTGTCTTTTTAAAAGGTGATTTATTTCTCTATAATATTGGGCGAACACCATTTATCGCATACAATCTACCTGGTCAGCGTTTAACTTTGGGTGCCAACCTCAAAGTAACTAAAAAATTGAATCTCTTCTTCAATGGCTTTGCACTCGGTGGGGTAAAATCTAAAATTGCCGGTCTTGAGGTCACGAATCCTATACTATTTGATCTAAATTTAGGTGCAGAATACCCTATTTCCAAAAACTTTTATATATTTGCCAATGCGAACAATTTGCTCGACTCCAAAATTGCTCATCAAATTGGTTTTCCAACGATAGGCATCAATGGACAAGGCGGTCTTCGAATAACATATTAGCAAGTAAATAAAAAAAGTATAATGGTTTTTGGTCAGATTTTAAAAAATGTATTAGATAAAAATCAATCCGTATGGATACCTACAATTGGTCTATTGGGTTATGACAAAGCAACCTCCAAACTAGGACTCGATGTCTATGGTTCGGGCTCTGATAATGATTTAATTCATTTGATTTCCGATATTAAACAAGTGAGTGCTTCTGAAGCAAAGGGTATTTTAATTCAAGAGGTCGAATCCCTTAAGTCTTCTGTTATAAATCAAGGTAAGTATAGTATTGAAGGGTTAGGAGATATACTTTTTAGTAATGGTAGTTTTCAATTCGAAAGCAAAAAAGCCCTTTTCCCAACGGATTTTTTTGGTGGGGGTCAGTTCAATCCTTCTACATTTAAGGATAATGCTCCAAAAGAGGAAGCGAACGTTTTTGAAAATACCTTTATCAAAGTAGAGGCGCCAAAAAAACCAGAACCAATCATAGAAGAACCAAAAGTTGAAGAAATCAAAAAAGAAATTGAATATGTCATAGAGCCAGAACAGCCAAAGGATTTATTTGAAGCAGCCCAACTGGATAAGCAAGAAAAAGAAGAATCTAAATCATTCTTAAGCTCTGTCAAAGATTTTTTCAGTACTGTATCTAACAAGGTAGAAGATACAGTAGAAGATATAAAAGAAACCGCTGAAGAAGTTACAACTAAGGCAGATGAAAAACTAGGTAATCTGGTTGAAGAAATTACGCCGGATTTTCTTATTTCTCAAAAAGATGAAGTCAAAGAAGAAGACTTTACCACAAGAATTCTAAACGAAATTAGCGAAGAGGAAACCGAAGAAGATGATCTGGATGAAATAGAGGAGGAAATAAACGAAGAAGAAACCGAAGATATATTTGAGACCCCTAAGCCTCCCATAATTGAAGAGCCAAAATCCATAGTAATCGATGAGCCAAGAAGAAAAATTGGAAATTCGAGCTACGATGAGGGCCACTACAAATACGATCTCTCGGCTGAGGATGATAAACCTAATCGGTGGCCTCTTGTGGCGGGAATATCTCTTGGATTCATCGCTGCAGGATTTCTTATTGCCTGGATTATAGCTTCTTTTCAGGGAAAACAATTAGTAGGTCTCAAACCACTTTGGGAAACTAAAAAAGCAGAAATTAAAAAAGTAAAACCTGCATTAGTTGCGGCGGTTGATACCGCAAAAATAGATACGACTAATGCTCTCGTCAATGCGATTATGGATAGCACCATCAATGAAGTGGTGGCAAAAGTGGAAACTACAACTCCTGCATCTGCAGCACACACACCTACAGTAAAATCTACCCCAAAGGCTGCTCCCACGACAGTAGCGGCACCTTCCAAAACATCGAGCACTTCTAGTGCTCAAGCTACAATCAAAAATACACCAACACCCAAAACACCTACTTCTACCAACCCTGTTGGTAAGAAAACAGTCGCTGTTGCTACTGAAAAAACAAAAAAATCGGAAAGTGTTACTAGTAGCAAGGAAGCAGCCTCTATTTCTCCCACAAAAGAGCCTATGGTTAAGAAGGAAAAGGATACCACCTCCAAACCTACGTTAGCCAAAGCGGAGAAGGTTAATATTATTGGTAAACCTTTTGCTACAGCCAATTACACCAAAGGAAATTACTACCTGTCCTTTGGAAAGTTCAAAATAGCCGCAGCCGCAGTAAAACTTAAAAATGATATGAAGAAAAAAGCAGGTATTGAGACAGATATCATACTCTTGGATGGAACCTACCGTGTCGTTGTCCCTTATCTTTCGAAAGAAAAAGCCGAATCTGCATCTAGAGATTATGTGAGTACGACTTTGTTTGAGTAGTGACAGAAGTTAGATGATAGATAATATAAGTTTTTATCTCAACCTATATACTTTACACTTTGTAATTTAAACCAAATAATGACAGCATACGTATTCCCGGGACAAGGGGCTCAATTTGTAGGAATGGGAAATGAAATCTCTGAGAAGTTTCCCGATGCAGCCCACTATTTTCAAAAAGCAAATGCTATTTTAGGTTTCGACATTGAAACCATAATGAAAACAGGGACAATCGAAGAATTGACGCGTACAGAAGTCACTCAACCAGCCATTTTTATTCATAGTGTCCTCATGGCGAAATCTTTGCCAGAATTCAAGCCTTGTATGGTTGCTGGGCATAGTTTAGGGGAGTTTTCTGCATTAGTGGCTGCTGGAAGTTTATCCTTTGAAGATGGATTGAAACTGGTCTCTATTCGCGCCAATGCGATGCAAAAAGCTTGTGATGCTAACCCTTCCACTATGGCTGCTGTGTTAGGATTAGAAGATGAAAAAGTCGATGAAATCTGTCAATCTATCAAAGATGAAATCGTTGTAGCTGCCAACTATAATTGCCCAGGTCAGCTTGTCATATCTGGATCACACAAAGGAATCGAACTAGCTGGAGAAAAATTAAAAGAGGCAGGAGCTAAGCGTGTATTGCCGCTAAAAGTGGGGGGTGCTTTCCATTCGCCATTTATGGCACCTGCTAAAGAGGAATTAGCCAAAGCTATTTTGGAAACTAATTTTTCTAGTCCCATCTGCCCTATCTATCAAAATTTTACCAGTCATGCTTCCCAAGATGGCGAAACGATAAAGAAAAATCTAATTGATCAATTGACTGGCTCTGTACAATGGACAAAAAGTGTACAAAATATGATAGCCAATGGCGCCCTCACCTTTTATGAAGTTGGCCCTGGTACGGCCCTCACAGGTATGATAAAAAAAATCAGTACAGAAGTCACTGCTGAGAAACTGGCTTAATCCTATGATTCAATCAGATATTCAAGCAATTCTTGAAGATTTAAAAGACTATTCTCCTCATTCTAAAATTTGGGTTTACTACTCTGAAAAGAACTTTTCTGAATACAGTGCAGAAATTCAATTACACATAAATCAATTTACAAAAGATTGGAAGTCTCACGGTAGTCCGGTGAAAGGAAGTGGATATGCTATTGGCGGACATATTATACTACTAGTAGCCGATACATCTGTCTGCGAGGTTAGCGGTTGCTCGACGGATAGCTCCGTTCAGTTCATCACTCAGTTAGGCCAGCAATTTCAACTCAACTTGTTCGATAGACAGCTAGTGTTATTAAATATTGACGATAAGATTGTGGCAACAAAACTTGATCAACTAGGAGACTATTCAGCAGATACACTTGTTTTCAATCCGTTCTTTTCTGATTTAGAAAATTGGAGAGTGAGTTTTGTTCAAAAATTGGGAGAGTCAAAGTATAAGCGGTTTGTAGCAAAGGGCTAATTATACAACTCCACTCTCCAAGATAGAAAACTTCTTATTCTCCATATCCATTTCCGCTAAACAGCCATAAGGAAGTGTAAACGTAGGGCACGTGTGTCCAAAATCCATTTCCGTAATAATCGGCAAATCAACCAAACCCTCCTCTTCTCGAATGACTTTAATTAGAGCCTCATTATATTCTTTGACAAATTGATTATTGTAAGGGCGAGCAACCAGGACACCTTTGATCCTTTTCAAAATTCCTTGAGCAGCATAATTTCGCAGCCACCATTTGAAAAAACTTGGAGAAGGCATGTCCTCTGATGTCTCTAGGAATAATATAGTGTCATTCCACATATCTAAACTAGGCCAATAATCTGTGCCTTTCAAAAATTCCAACACTTCCATGCACCCTCCTATCAAACGACCTTGGACTTTATAATTTCCCTGTAAAAAATTCCATTGACCGCTAGGTTCAAGTTTTCTTTTTTGATACATAAGATCCGGATTGAACCATTCCAGTCGCTCCGAAGTCCACCCATTTGGATTAGGTTTTATTTCTCCGAGGACTTCAGAAGAAAATAAAGTTCGTTTAATATCTTCTATTTGATAGGAATGCATGCCTCCATTCTCTGCAAAGCCCACCAAAAGTGAAGTGCCATAAAAACTAGAAATACCGGCTTTCAAACAAGCAAAGTGACTAATCGTGGTATCTGAAAAGCCCAGAAATATCTTAGGATGATTTCGTATGACAGATAAATCCATAAATGGTAAGGTTCGAATACTGTCTTCTCCTCCAATATTAGAAATGATAGCCTTAATACTAGGATCTGCAAAAGCTTCCATCAAATCATCTGCCCTAGCTTTCGGATTTTTATAAATCCAATCAGCAGACCGAAGGGCGTGTTTAGTTTCTACAACCTTTAGTCCGAATATTTCTTCGAGTTGTTTTTTCCCGTATTGATAGCGATGGGGTAAATCCCCTGCCCCACCCCATGAAAGTGAGATGGTTGCGATTTTGTCTCCAAGAGATAGTTTAGTAGGTTTGATTAGTGTATTCATGGTGCGATTTGTTTTTGTCTAGCTAAAAGTAATTAGAATTCAGAATATAGGATAAAGAATTTATGCGAGAAAATAGCTGAGTTCTGTATTCTATATTCTATATTCTATATTCTATATTCTATATTCTGAGTTCTGTATTCTGAGTTCTGTATTCTATATTCTGAGTTCTATATTCTATTATTTGTAACCTTTTTACGTCATTCTATCTAACTTTCAAAAACCAAAATATGAATGATCTAAAAATATTTCTCATTGGACTAGGATTCGTTCTTTCCACTCTTACTTCATGCCGATTCCACATGACTTCTAACGAAGGCAAAGGTCCACAAATAGAAAAAGTATATAACTATAAATTCACAGGAATAGAGCAGGACAATGGCATAGAATCTAAGGTATTCAAGTCGGATGAAAATAAAATCGTAATAAATGCTCCAAGTGATATTATGGAAAAAATCCTCGTAGAAGAAATGGGTAATGACATTGTCCACATACACGTGAAAAAAAATAGCAATATATCAACCAATAAAGTAAAAGTGAGTGTATATACTAAGGAATTGAAAAGTCTAGATGCCTCTTCGGCTGCAGAGATAAAGGTTATCGATACCTTTACATCAGAATCTATAATCATAGAAACGACAAGTGGTGCCGAGATATATGGCAGCTTTAAGGCCTTAAAAGGTTTGATTAAATCTTCTAGCGGATCTTCAATCACTATGGGTTTTTATGGAGAAAATGCAGAAATTAATGCCTCCTCGGGCTCCAATATAGACCTGAAAGGTCTAGCCAAGACGAGCCAAATGAAGGCTTCTTCAGGTTCAACGATAGATGCAGAAAACTACACCTCACAGCTATTGACTGCAGAGTCCTCTAGTGGCGGCAATATTAGCGCAAGTGCAACTACCAAGGTCAGTGCTAAATCTTCTAGCGGAAGCAGAATCGCTATCTATAAGCGCAGCAATGCCTTAGAAATTGAAAAAAATGAATCCAGTGGTGGAAGTGTGAAGATTCGCTAACTAAGCAAGAATCAATCTTCTTTAATTCTAGGTGAGTCTCTCGAAGAGCCTGCCTTGCAGCAGACAGGGACTCGGCTAATTTGTTTGACATCGCCTTGACTATGCTCCATTGAGTCCCTTGGCAGGAGACTCAATGGAAAGAAAATCTTCTTCCCATTGTTCGTTTTATTTACCAAAGAGGCCCTTGAAAGATTGAGTTTTTGGATTTAAATGCAGATCTTAATGGTTTTAGTCCATATAAACTTCTTCTTAGGTCGATTTCAATTATTTCTTCATCGGATAAGTTCATTATATTATCAGACCCTTGATAGAATAAAAGTGAATCTCTCTTATTCATTCTTATCACATCATGAATATAAGCGTATGAATCAGGTTCATATTCTCCTTTCTTTACAGCTGATTCAAGCAGACTCAAGTACTTTTCCATACTGGATTCTAGCATATTAAGATGAAAAATAAAATGTACTTTATGAGCAGACATTCCAATTCGTTTTTCAGACGGAAAACCATATTTACCTATCAACTTCATAAGACAATCAAAAATACTAGCTTTTAAAAATAGTCTACTATCAGGCACACTTACCTTGAATTCATCTTTCTCAAAGCCTATGCAGCTTTTCATAACTATACATCTATAAACATATTCTAAACTATCTATTGCTCTAGCATATTCAGAATTGATACTAGCAAGATAGATTTTGTTATACTCATAAACACTATCTCTTATTTCCTTAAATCGGCTTTCATTTATAAAAATTTCATCCCATTGATTCAAGTCATTTGTATCCATTCCTCTCATCAAGGCCGGACGCAAGGCTTCCATTGATTTCTTCTTATCTACATTACTTAATATTCTTGCATAATTAATTAAATAACTTACTCCAATAAAATCTACTTTTCCAAAAGCGCTATCATATTTAGCTATAGCCAAGGGATAATTTTTTAAATAGGCTTGTTCATCTCCTTCATTGCATAAATTATAAAAGGCTATATAATTATTCTTACTATAAATTGGACTTTGAGCCATAAATAGATAAAAGCAAATTACCATTAATTTATCCACTATAGAATTACCTTAATTAAAACTTGATGTTTAAGTCTCCGTAATTTGAATAATACCCAAAGCCTCGCCCACCAAAAATATACTTCCTGTCACTAAAATAGTATCATGATCTGGAGAATTTAAGACAAAATCGATAGCTGATTTCAAGTCAGCCTTTTGATCAATCGGAGTTTTACAATGCTCTATAAATAAAGGCGAAAGCTCATCCAATGGCATAGCGCGAGGAATATCAGCTTGGCTTAAGATATAGTCTAGATGTTTAGGTAAAAGAGAAATGACTTTGGTCACATCTTTATCGCGAACACAACCGAAAATGACTAATAATTTTTCCAAACCCTCTGCTTCTAGTGCCTTTTTCAATTCTTCTATTCCTGCTTCATTATGAGCTGATTCTAGAATGACAGTTTTATTTTTTACTTTTAGTTTAGTCCATCGACCTAGAAAACCTGTATTCATAGTTCGATGTTCAATCCCTTTCACAATATCTTCACTAACGATTGCGCAGTCATTTGCTGATAGATAATAAATATAAGCAAGTATTGCCGTTTTCATATTCTTAATTTGGTAGGGTGGGAACGCAGTTTCTTTGTCTAATTTTACGATAATATCTTTGTAAATAAATTCTATTTCATCCGCCATTTTCACTTCGACTTCATCACTTGCATACAGTGGTTTCACATTGCATTGGTTAGCTTTAGATTCAAATACAGCATTATAGCTAGCATTCGATTCTCCGATTATGCATGGAATATTTGCCTTTATAATGCCTGCTTTTTCAAAGGCTATTTCTGTTATTGTATTACCAAGCATATTCATGTGGTCAAAGCTGACATTCGTGATCACACTGAGTTCAGGAGCGATGACATTGGTGCTATCTAGACGTCCACCCAGTCCTACTTCTATCAGAGCGATATCTACTTTTTCCTGAGCGAAATATTCAAAAGCCATCACCACAGTCAATTCAAAAAAAGAAGGTTGAATCTTCTCAATCAAAGGCTTGGCTTTCTCTACGAAATCCACAACGAACTCTTCTGAAATCATTTGATTTCCTATTTTGATTCGCTCTCTAAAATCGATTAAATGAGGAGAGGTGTATATACCTACTTTCATACCTGCTTCGACAAACATAGAGGCGAGATAATTAGTCGTACTCCCTTTTCCATTCGTACCCCCTATGTGAATGGACTTAAATTTATTTTGAGGATGTTGAAAATACTCGCAGAGGGCTATAGTATTGGTTAAATCCTTTTTATAAGCCGCTGAGCCTATCCGGGAAAACATAGGTAACTGCTGATAGAGAAAGTCTAACGTCTCTTGATAGGTCATAAACTAGTTCAAAGTCAAACGTTTAAAGTATAAAGTTGCGAGCTAAAAATTGGTATGATCATTCGTTTAATAGTAAGAGAAAATTCTCAATCTCTTATCTCAAATGTAAATACTAATTTACCCCAATCGGAGTCCTTATCTTCGCTTGGGGAGAACTTAGCCTTTTTGGCTGCTTGGATACATTTCGATACTAGATCACTATCTGTAATCGTGGAATTCTGCGCTACAAATTCACTCTTCTTGACATTGCCAGAAGCATCTACATTGACCGAGATGATTATTTTACCCGTTTTATTGGATTTGTCCACGATTGGGGGAATAGATTTTAGGTTTCTACCTACCAAGCCACTGCCGATTCTACCTCTTCCCTCTCCCTCAGAGCCCAGACCCGTGCTTTTACCTAAGTAGTTGTCTGATTTACTTCCCGATGGATCACCCATATTTCCTTCTCCTGCGGTATTTCCCTGACTGCCGTTTCCATTGCCCGTTCCTTTGAATCCTTTGAACAAAGCATTTTCATTCACCTTGTTCTTTTCGGCAGGTGGTGCATTCAGATTATTTTTACTAGGCAGTGGATCTGCTTTTTCAGGCTTTGGTTTCGGGCTTTTCAATATGTTCTCCACCACAACTACTTTTTGAGTTTTGGTTTCGGTTATAGCATCCACTTTTTCTGTTTCTTCATAATCTTGTACGAGAACTTTTTCCTTGATATCCTGTGTCAGTGGAGGATTTCCTGGAGAAGGGATCGCTATTTTATTCATGGGGTTGTTCTTATCAGGTTCGTCCTCACCCAGACCTACTTCTGTATAACCAAAATCCACCAAGAGACCCTCTCCTTCGTCTAACTCCAGAGGAGTAGCCAATTTCCAAAAAAAGAAAAGTAGTAAGAGTAGTGAAAAATAAATAGCCGTAGCAATCTTAGGATAAACCAGCCTTTTTCGTTCATAACCATCTATTCTATTTTGACCTAATGCTATACTCATTTAATATCCTTAATGACTATTTGGCAGGAGCCGTGGCTAAAACCATTTTAATTTTCAATTCATTTCCTATCTGCATAATATTTACCAAATCCTGCACTGTCAAAGACTGGTCTAGCCTCAGCACCACCGTAGGATTCTCCATATTTCCCATTAAAGAACTCAGTTTGGATTTCAAGTCTTCAATATTGACTTGTTGCTTATTGACAAAAATAACCTTATCCTTATCGACAGAGAGGATGATGGGCTGTTTAGCCATGCTCGAGTTCGATTTGGAATTAGGGAGTGCTAATCTTATCACATTCGGATTGACCAAGGTGGATACTATAAGAAAAAACAACATCAAAAAAAACATGATATCATTTAAGGATTCCGTGCTGACTTCTGCACCTTCTTTATGTCTTCGTCTCAATCTGGACATTGGCTTAATTATTTACCAGGTTTAGAAATAGTTTCAATTAACTGAGCTGCCCCTTTTTCTAAATGATATACATTTCCTTTGATCTTTTTTGATATGACAAAGTAGAAATAATAAGCGATGATACCAAGCGTGAGTCCCAAGGCAGAGGTAATCATTTTGACATATAGACCTCCTGAAATGGACTCAATATTATAATCCCCAGTGGCATTGATGGTGTAGAATATTTGAATAACCCCTGCTATGGTACCAATAAATCCTAGCATGGGCGCTAATTTTGACACCAGACTCAGGGTTTCTTCTCCCTTCTCCATTTGATAAACTTCGAGATCGATGGCCTTTTCCATAGAGAGTTCCACATCCTTTAATGGTAAGCCAATTCGCGTTATACCTTTATAAACAACTCGAGACAATGGGGAGTTGGCTCTTAGACATAAGTCTTTAGCACTTGACAGATTTCCTAAAGAAATGGACTCATTGACCTTATCCAGAAGGTTGTTATCTTCTTTTCTCGTCTTTAAGGCGCTCAGCCTCTCTACAAAAATATAAATGGCTATTCCTCCAAGAAGGAAGATGAGACCGGAGACAAACTGTCCCATAAATCCCATTTTAGCAAAAATTTCAAATAAGCTTTGTTCCTGACCGTTCATAAATTCTATTTAATTAAACCAATTGGACAAAATTAAGGCTTGTATCTATCTGGCATTCCAAAAGATATGCACAACTATTCTATAAACTGAACACTCTAGCTATTATTGTATTTAATCATTGTTGTCCGACAAATATAAGAAATGGCCCTTTTAGGGATTCAAAGTAGTTGAAAACATTGATAAGACTTTTTAAAATGAAATAGCAGGGGGGTCAGCTGGAATTGAATAAGTCTGGCACTGCTTTTTTCT
>JAJTHM010000024.1 GCA_021297855.1 Sphingobacteriales bacterium
AAATTTGATTTAGAATCGGCTGTCCGAGAGATTTTGTATTTTTGTCCATGATAACTTTTGTGGTGCAAAAACAAAGTTATCAAAAAAAGGATAGCTGTAATGGCTATCCTTTGATTATTTTTGTCGGACAATAGTGATTATAATTCAATGGTAGGGTTTCGATAAATTCTTGAATATTCGCTATTTTGACTGCTTGCACTAATTTTTCTTTATCTATCATATCATCCTTGACTGCAATATTTCGAGCAATGGAATCTGAGAAAATAAATCCATCTTGCATCACCGCTCCAAAATAATCTCGCCAGTCATAGTTTCGGATATTTTTTAAATCTTGGTACCCTATTTTAATGCTTCCTTTTGTCGGTTCATAAAATTTCATAAGAAGTTTAAGGAGTGTAGTTTTTCCACTTCCGCTACTTCCCACTATGGCAGTAACTTTCCCCGATGGAATGGTAAAACTAATATTTTTCAAAACCTCTTCGCTATCAGGCCCCGCATAGCGAAAGGCCACATTCTCAAAAACTATACTCGTATCCTCTGGTGAGTATTTTCTTTCTGGCTCTCCCACACGATAAGGCTTATTCTTTGCAAATGGCAAGCCACTATCCACTGATAGCTGACCACTTTCCATTATTTCCTCATTTGGTTTACTATGTATTTCATTCAATCTTTCCAAACTCAAAGTAGCATCTTGTAGCTGCTGTACAAAGCCCAAAAGCTGCGCTACAGGCGCATTTAACTGACCTATGATATACTGCACCGAAAGCATCATACCGAGGGTAAGCTGACCATCTATAACTAACTTGGCTGTCAACACACTGATAACAATATTTTTAAACTGATTGATAGCATTACTTCCAACGCATTGAATATTACTAAGATTTAACCCTTCGAGTTCTATATGAAATCCCTTTGCTCTGATTTTTTCCCAAGACCATCGATTGCGCTGTTCTGCATTCTGTAGTTTGATTTCCTGCATTCCTTGGATAATCTGAATGAGATTCGACTGACTCTCGCTCGACTGCTGAAATCGCTTATAGTCCAAGTCTCTACGATATTTTAGAAAAAAGACAATCCAAAGTGCATAAAAGACAGAACCTGCTACAAACACAACGAAAATTGTCTGACTATACATGAGCAAAATAATACTAAATACAACGAGGTTTAACAGAGAAAAAATAACAGAAAGCGAAGTTCCCGACATAAAACTCTGAATACGTCCGTGGTCACCTATCCTCTGAATAAGGTCGCCAGTCATCTTACTATCGAAAAAGCTAATAGGCAGCTTCATGAGTTTGATAAGAAAGTCACTTATTAAGGTAATATTCACTCGAGACGAGATATGCAATAACAAGCGACTGCGGACAATTTCTACCACAGTCGATGAAAAAAAGAGCATAAGATTAGCCAAAAGAATAATGTAAATAAAATGCATATTCTGATGGCGAATACCAATATCCACAATACTCTGAGTCAAAAATGGGAAAATAAAGGAAAGTAATGTGCCTATTAATAAACCCAAAAACAATTGCCCCACATAGCGATTATATGGCTTGAAATAAGGATAAATAAATTTCCAGACACCAGTTTTACCTATTTCTTCTTTCCTATCTTTTGCTTCATAAAAAGAAGGAGTGGTCTCCAGCAGCAAGGCTACCCCCTCATTCTTATCATTCGTAGCCCAGTTTTTCTTTAGCTCAGCAAAACTCAGTTTTATCTTTCCATGCGCAGGATCAGCTATTTGAAACTTTTGCTTCTCAGCCAACCATTCCTTAGTTTTGAACAACCCTAAAAATTTATGCCAATTCGTGACATTCGTGGCATATAAAACTACAAAATGATTCTGATTCCAATGCAGTACACAAGGCAAAGGTGCATCCGTCACCAGTGTATCTATATCCACCTTCACAGCCAGCGTCTTAAAGCCAATACTCTCTGCCGCGCGGCTTAGCCCAGCTAGACTCACACCTTCTCGCCCTGTATAGCTCAGTTCTCTTAAAAACTTACCATCAAAGGTCTTGCCATACCACTTCGCCACCATACGGAGGCAAGTAGCACCGCAGTCCATGGCATCGAGTTGTTTGAAAAGGGGGAAGGTGAGGGGCATAGGCTTCTTATTCGTTTCTACTATTTATCACTTGATTTAGTTCATCTATGAGCCTATCCTTATTTGGCAGTACTAGGGTATATTTTGATGCAAATACATTGTTGTCAAAGCCACTCAAAATGTACTCTGCGGCTATTTCATCTTTCTCTGTACATAGTATTATGCCTATCGGCGGATTATCATCAGGATCATTGATTTCTGTTTTGTAATAATTAAGATAGGTATTCAACTGCCCTCCATCCGTTATTTCCAGCTTTCTCGCCTTTAAATCAATTAAAATATAGCTTCTAAGGATTTTATTATAAAATACCATGTCCACATAATGGTGCTGATTATTTAAAGTGACGCGCTGCTGGGTGCCCACAAACATAAATCCTTTACCTAGCTCCAATAAAAAATGCTCTAAATGTAAAATAAGCCGATGCTCCAGTTCTCTTTCATAAATAGGATTATGTTCTGGTATGCCAAGAAATTCAAAGACATACGGTGATTTTAAAATGTCTTCTGCCTGACTAATTTCCTGACCCGATTTTGCCAGTTTTACAATTTTTTCCTTATTCGAACTCCCGTCAGATAATAAGAGTCTCTCAAATAGAGAGCTATCTATTTGTCTCTTGAGTTCACGAAAAGACCATTTAGATTCCACACACTCTAGCTCATAAAAACTTCGCTTTTGTTTATCTTCTATATGGATAATCTCACATATATGTGACCACGACAAGTGTCCAGACAGCGTCTGGACATCGGGATATTCTAGGTAAAACTTTCGCATATTGAATAAATTTGAACGCGAAAATCCATTGCCAAACTCCTGAGTTAATGTTTTTGATAAGTCTAAAATTAATTGTCTAGAACTAAGGTTATCAATTTGTTTTTTCTGCTCAGTCGATACAATTTCTTTTCCGATAGACCAGTAGGTATGAATCAGAACATGATTGATATGCTGAGAAACTGATTTTTTAGATTGAGCTATTAGTTGCTTAATCGATTCAATTAGTTCCTTATCTAAATTTTCATACACATCTTTCATACTTAAGCAAATATAATTATTTTAGAGTAAAACAATATTAAAGCACCATTTTTAAAATTATACGTGCATAAAAGCTTCCGAGCACATAGGTCTTGCCAAACCACTTCGCCACCATTCGGAGGCAAGTAGCACCGCAGTCCATGGCGTCGAGTTGCTTGAAAAGGGGGAAGGTGAGGGGCATTTATATTTTTTTCGGGTTCTGGCGGGTGTCAAATAATCGTACGATTTCTATCTTGAAATCATTGACTTTATAGTAAATGGTATTATGTTTTGGTATAACTATCTTTCGCAATCCGATTTGGCTTTTAGCTAACTGGAATGATTTTGGATTCTGAATTACCCGCTGAATACTTTCATCCAATTTACTCTCAAAACGGAAAAGGACATCTAGCGACCAATTTCGAGTTAAACATTCTGCTATGTTTTGCAAATCTAATCTTGCTCTTTCAGACCATTCTATCTCCATTTGTCAAATATCTTCATAACTTCACTGTGTGGAACTACTCTACCCTCTTCTATGTCTTTGAGGCCTAATTCTATTTCATTTTTTTCATATTCAGACAGTTCATCCCATAAGTCCGCTTCATGATGATTCTTATATCCCATTAGATCTATAATCAATTTTTCATCTTCGAGAGTAGATATCCACTGTATCAATTCATTGTTGTCCGAGATAAATTAAGCTGACCTTCCGAAAAAGGTCAGCTTTTTTAGTTTTGCAAGTTCCTACACTTTTAAAACCATGAACAAAAGTACAAATTATTTCGGACAGCACCTATTTTCTCAAATAGCAAAT
>JAJTHM010000103.1 GCA_021297855.1 Sphingobacteriales bacterium
TCTTGTGAAAATACCCTCCCCGTTTTTTCACGGGACAAGCCTGCCAAGCCTTCACGAAAGAGAGGGGCGACACAACACACAGCGATTTTTTAAAGCGAGTAAGGCGAGGCGATAGATAGGCGTATATTGCTTTTAGGCATTTATCTATCGCCTTCTTCACTGCCTCGTTTGTTGGCGAAGTGGTAGATATTTTTAATTTTTGAAGATAAAATATCTACCACTCGCAGTTGAGCCACGAGGCAGTGAAGTTCTATCTCATAGCTTCCTTAATGTTAAATTTAAGCTAATGAGATAGAACGCCTTACTCGCTTTAAAAAATCGCTGATTGAAAAAAATGTTTTCGGCGTGTCGTGCATAAGACGTATATTATTTTTTCAACGGATTATGCACGACCTCTCAGCAAATCAAATAAAAATCTCTCCTATATTTTTCGTAGCTATTTTTAAATTTTAAAACTAAAAAATAGCTACTCCATAGAAAGGTAGGAGAGATTTTTTTTGATTGCTGAGAACACGAGAGCCTATCTATCCTGATCAAAATTAGATAGGCTCTCGTGTCGCCGAAAACATTTTTTTTCAATACCAAACTAAGGAGCCCCTCTCTTTCGTGAAGGCTTGGCAGGCTTGTCCCGTGAAAAAACGGGGAGGGTATTTTCACAAGATTTAACGCTGACAATGTGGCGGTGGAAAAATAAATATTTTGCGGATATTCTATGAGATATAATTTGCTTAGAAGCCTTCACCGTATAGCCTTTACAAGTTTTCTAGCCATGTGAATAAATATTTATTTTGTCAACGCAATAGAACGAAGTATTTTTGTAGTAAATTCTGATTTATGGAACTTCCAACTATTGATACAATTAAAAATAGATTAGATGCAATACCTCCATATCATTACAACGATATTTTGCAGTACTTAGAATTTCTTACCTATCAAGATAATAAAGGGTTTCAGCTAACTCAAAGACATATTGAAATTTTAGAAGAAAGCAATAAAACGCCCATTGAAAAATGTAAACCTGCTCGACAAGTATTAGACGAGATTAGAAAGAAATATGCTCTATGACTTTTGAAGTAATCTTTACTGAAATTGCAGAGCAACATATCGCAGAAGCCTGTGAATATTATGATTCTCTGCCATATCAAAATATTACAGCTAATTTTTTAGACGATTTGGATACCATAATCAGTCAAATAGAGCTAAATCCATTTTTCCAAGTATGGACAGATGAATTTAGAGCCACTCCATTGCAAAAATTTCCTTACCTCGTTTTTTTTGAGCTAATTGAAGAACAAAATGTAGTGAAAATAGTTGCTATTTTCCATACCTCACAAAATCCTGAAAAATACCCTCAATAAAAAAATATCAAGCATATCATACCGACATTTCATATAAATTATTGACCTTGTCTATTAGGGATTATCATAGCCAAATTCAAATTTTTCTAACTTATAGTTAATATCAAATAAATATTTTGAGCGATAACCTAATCCATCAATCACCGTATTATAAATGTAGGTATTATTATTGTCAAGAATTTGGTCGGGGGCTATGTTCTTAATTTTGCAGAAACTATCTATACTCATACCTAATTTTACCCTAGAATTTGTTATAAATTCCTTAATTATGGAATTTGTTCTATCGCCTTTAAGATTCTTTCTATTCCAATAAATTTCTATATATCTATAAGTATTTTCATCACTTCCAGGTAAATGAGTTAGCTTCATATTTTGAGTTCCATCTACATTTCTAATGATTTTATCATAAGAACGATTGTTGTTATCTCCCAATATATATTTACTAAAAAATTGCTCTGTTCTTAATGGACTCCAAATAGCCAATCCTTCTACTAAAGAGCTATCTACCGGAGAATATGCCTTTGTTTCAGTAGGTTTTCTGTCATTTTTTTTACTAGACATTTCATCTTCAACAAAATTTGAATTCTCCTTTATAGAACTGTTATCATTATTGCAAGAAAAAACAATAAATAAAATTGAAATAAGATTGACTTTAAACATTTATTTTTAATAATTTACTCTCCTGATGTACTATTTTTCCCCTTTGGTCTTGAATAATTAGGGTTATTCCTAATATTTACTCTTAAAGGGACTGTACCGTTCCTTAATGCATATCTCATATAGTTCCTGAAACTAACTAATTCTGCCCTAGTTACTGTTAAACCTATACACCCTGCTGAACCAGCCGATGGCTCTTGGTCAGGATGTATTCTTAATTGCGTTCTATTAAAGACTGTGTTATCATTGAAAATCACTTTAAAGCCTATACCATTTCTAACCATTCCACTTTCTTGTGTATTTACTATACTTGAAGCATCGTAGTCGCCATTTGGAAGTGCGCTATAGTCCCAAGGACCACTTCGAGCACTCAAATCTCCTGATATTCTTGACCCATTATCAAATAACGCACTTACTGTTAGTGTACCATTTGCATATAGCGGTTTTGCTTTCCCCCTATCAATGCTTCCTTGGGGAATAATATTTGAAGAATTTTCCATCTGACCGCTAAAAACTAATTCGCTTCCCACTTGCCTAGAAATTAAATCGCCATATTTCCCAGTTGCTTCTAATTTATCTAATATGTTATTCAAAGAAGAAACATAGGCATCTGGGCTTAACTTGATACCATTCTTGTTCAGCGTTTTGTTAAAAGTATTGTAGGCTTTTTCATCGACTTTTATCATTGTAGTTGCCCCATTATCATTTATAGTATTTAAATAATTCCCATTCATTCCATGATAAATAGTTGTATCACCATGTACATCGCTAAATGAAATTGGATTATTATTAAATGTAGCATATGAACTAACTGAAATATTAGGTCTAGGGTCAGTATTCCATCTCCTACCTATCCTCGTATCATACTCCCAAAACTCTGCGGTATTCAAATTTCCTGCTCCATAAACTTCATCGTCCTTTTCCTGTCCATTAAACCCAAA
>JAJTHM010000132.1 GCA_021297855.1 Sphingobacteriales bacterium
CTAACGAGACCACAGATAACTGCTGGTTTTCTGACAGAGGGGGTGAGTGCTTTTAAGTAAGATTTAATTTTTTGCATATATGTGTTATTTTAAATTATATTTGTGTGTGAATCGCCCCTCCGATCAGAAAGCCAGCGGACGTTAGGGGTAATTTTAAAAATAGACAGACATGATAACAATAAGAAAAATAATTGACAGAGTTATTTCAGGAGAAATTAGAATTCCAGCTTTTCAACGCGGTTTTGTTTGGTCACCAAATCAGGTTGCATTTCTTTTAGACAGTATCTATAAAAATTTTCCCATAGGGACTGTTTTTTTATGGAAGACACATGAACGTCTTGAGACAGAAAAAACATTAGGTAATTTTACAGTTCCTGAGCCGAAAAAAGACCATCCTATTTACTATGTTTTAGACGGACAACAACGAATTACTTCTTTATTCAGTGTATTTCAGACTGAATAAAGCCCAGACGACAACTATGAATGGATTGATATTTATTTTGACTTCACTAAAGCAGGACAAATACAAGAACCATGTTTCGTTGCAATCAAAAATAACCAAGTTGACGAGAATATTCATTTCCCAATGAATGCAATTTTCCGACCAGTTGACTTTCACAAATGTGTGAGTAAATTGGACGAACCAAAACAAAAATTAATTACTGATGTATATCAGAAATTTTTAGAATTCAATCTACCGTCACAGGAAATTGAAACTGACGACAAAGAAAGTGTCGCTATTATTTTTGAACGAATAAATAGAGCGGGTGAGCCGTTAGATACATATCAACTTTTGACTGCATGGAGTTGGAGTTCTGATTTTGACTTGCAAGAAGAATTCTCCGAATTAGCATCAGAAATGCAGCCTTTTGGGTTTGGTACTATTTCAGACGATAAGGATTTACAATTAAAGTGTTGTAGTGGTATTATAAGAGAAGAGGCTTCGCCATCTTCGATAATAAATTTAAAAGGAGAAGATGTTCGAAAGAATTTTGAAAAAATAAAAAATGGTATTAAAGGAGCAGTTGATTTTCTGCGTAACGAATTAAATGTGTATTCTTTGGAATGGCTTCCATATCCCTCAATGCTTGTATCGTTGTCATACTTTTTTGCGACAGACAAAGTTAATGGCAAAAACGTAACACATAAACAAAGAGAGCAATTGATAAAATGGTTTTGGCGTTCTAATTTCTCGCGCAGGTATACGGGAGGTATTACAGACAAGCATAAACAAGACATAGCCTTAATGAAAAAACTGAGTTCCGATGAAAATCAATTAATCGCTGAATTCGACTGTGAAATTACAAATGAATTCTTTCAGAACAATCAGTTCAACATTGGCTCAGTAAATACAAAAACATTTGTATTATTCCTTGCATATCAAAATCCACTATCATTTTTATCTGCGGCTAATGTTTCATTAAGCGATGTTCTTAAGACTGTAAATAGAAATGAATTCCATCATATTTTCCCTAAAAAACATCTTCAAGACTTAAAAGTTGACAATAAAAAAATCAATATGTTGGCAAATTTTTGCTTTTTAAGTTCTGGTGACAATCAGAAAATTAAAAATAAAGACCCAAAAACGTATAAAGGTTTAATTAATCCTGGTGCTTTATCAAATGTAATGGACAGAGCACTTTGCCCGACAGACTCTTTAGACTTGACCTTTGATGACTTTATTGCTAAGCGTACAGAAATACTAACAGACATGGCGAAAAGAATAATATAAAAACTACCCCTAACATGGGTTTGGCAAAAGTGGCGGTTCAGTGCTCCGCAGACACATTTGTGGTTAATCAATGTTTGGTTCTCCGCATCAACATTTGTGGTGAAAATCGCCACCTTCGCCAAGCCCGAAACCGTTAGGGGCAATTTTAGTGCAGAAATGAGCGAGAAAAACGAAAGAAAAAAGCAACATACAATACCCAAAGTCTATCTTAAGCATTTTAAAATAGATAACGACTTAAATAGAAGTTATGTTTATTGTATTGATTTCAATGGAAAAAAAATTGAAGTTCAGAAAAAAGGCTTTAAAGACCCTATATTCAAGCAAAAAAAGTTTTACAACAATCCAAAATTCAAAGACCCATTTTTAATTGAGAACGTATTTGGCGAAAATTTTGAACCCAAATATGAAAAAATAATGAAAGTCATCTCAAACGAAGAGAAAATTGATGAAGATATTATGTCTGATTTGATTTTCTGGCTATACATTTCAAAAATGAGAAGCCCTTATTTAAGAGAAGACTTAAAAGACAAAATGAGTTGGTATTTTGAAACCTATAATTCTCTAAATAATATCTCACAAACAATTGAAGAAAAAGAAGAACAAGCAAAATATATTGATAAATATGCGCGAGAAATTCATTTGAGTTCATTTGCAGAAGAAGAACAAGTAAAAAAACTTTATGAAATATACGTCAAGACTTTGAGTTTTAAAGAATGGATAGTATTAAAATCTAGCGAAACATTGCCATTTTGGACTAATGATAATCCTGGCTTTTCCATTAATACAAACCTAGAATCGGCTATCGAAAAGCCATTTCATTTCAACTTAGAAATGAACTCAACTTCTATAAACTGTTTTGTATTATCACCGAAGTACTGCTTGTTAATTAAACCATTTATGGGAAAAACTGATTTTATGCTTAACAAGAATTTAACTTATGAATCAGCTAGTATTAATCAAATAAATTTAATAAATTATGGTGTTTTCTATACTAAGCAAAGAACCTTAATTTCAAACTCCAGTACCTTGCTTAATGAATGTGTAAAAACAATAAAATAAAACTGCCCCTAACAGCTAAGGTTTCGTTGGGTGCGAAGCACCAACAATGAAACCTCCAGTTGAACGGAAACTTCGGTAGCGGTCTTAAAGTAAGGGATTTTTTACTATGGATTTATCGAGGTCTTTGTTGTCTTCACGGGATAACCGTTGAACTCGATTTTAAGGTTTTGGAAAGGTCTGTTTTATATTTTTATTTTTTTTAGTCATAAATTTTACTATCAAGGCATACCTTCCCCTACCCACACTCTAGCAGGCTTTGGAAGATTTACCCATAAGATATTCTATAGGTGGTCCTCGCTGATCAAAGGTGCAAATCGTTTTGAGTAGTCCTTTTTTACAGCAGGGACAGACACGAAGGAGCGTTTCTTTGCCTTTGTTTTCTTTGAGTTTTATATGTAGTTTTTCTTGTAATTTTTTTAGCTTCTCTCGTTTCCATGTGCTGCTAAGAATTCCGTAGTGCCTTATCTTAACAAATCGCTTCGGTAAGATATGTTGTGAGAATCTGCGGGTAAATTCTTTTTGATTGAGCGCCATTGACTTCTTTTTCCCACTGTCTTTATAGTCTTTGTAACCAAAAGTCACCGTATCGGATTCTATCTTTTGAATTCTATGATTGGAGATAGCTATTTTATGCGTGTATCTTCCCAAATACTCGACAACAGACTTGGGACTACCAAAAGCCTGCCTTGTCGGCAGACAGGGGTTTCTTGGCATAGACTATCCAGTTTTTTTTGAATAAAGGATCATACAGCGATTGGTCACCAAGATTTCTCGTTCGCAGCTTCGATACATATTTGGCTCGAAATACCTTGGATAGTGCCTTGACTGGAAATAGAAACCTGCCTGGACGGCAGACAGGTTTACCGTCTGACCGAATATTCTTCCAGTCTCCGTTTTTATCTGTTCCCCCTCCAGGTACTATGCAATGCAAGTGTGGGTGCAAGGATAAATTCTGACCCCAGGTATGCAAGATAGCTATCATGCCCATTTTGAGTCCTTGTGTATTGCCAAACTGCGACAAGGTCTCCCAAGTAGATTCATAGAGGATATCATAGACCGCTTTGGGTTTATGTATC
>JAJTHM010000060.1 GCA_021297855.1 Sphingobacteriales bacterium
GTGAACAAGAAAAAAGCAGTGCCAGACTTATTCAATTCCAGCTGACCCCCCTGCTATTTCATTTTAAAAAGTCTTATCAATGTTTTCAACTACTTTGAATCCCTAAAAGGGCCATTTCTTATATTTGTCGGACAACAATGGTATCAATTCTAATTTTTTTTCTATGACCTCCATATTATCTAGTTTTTACAAATTTAATCATTTTATCTCTTTTGCAGAATGCGTTTTTGATAAGCTCTTTTGACCATCTATATCAGCTATAGAACCGTTCCCTCAAATACTGCCCACAATAAGCTCTGCCATACTACCGTTCCGCCATACTACCGTGCTATCATACAGCAGAGGCAGAGCCTGTCCGCCATACTTGTCCACCTCTGGAGGAGGAGGATAGCACCGCAGTCCATGGCGTATAGCAAATGATAAAATGAGATGGTTAACATCATAATCTATTGAACAAATCGACTTATAAAAGCGGTTGCATTTTGCATTCCATGAATTAATACTACAAGCCAAAAGGCATGCCACCTTTTGTATTTTGCGAATATATAAACAAATGAAAATGTTAATCCACAAAAAAATGTAGCTACAACATAAGCCTCATCAAAGGGATGAAGTAGTCCAAAAATGAAAGCTGAAAACAAGCAATATACCCAGCAAAAATGTGATCCGAGTTTATTTTTAAATAATTTTCTTATTACTTGAAATACTAACTTCTGGTTTAACCATGTTTCAAAAATTGGCACAGTAATAGCAGCATTAAAAAGTATTGTCCAATCAGTGCCTATAGACATTTCATTGGTTCTACTTGCTCCTATTTGAATATTAAAAACAAGTAAAAAAAATAAAGCCATAAAAAGAATAGCTAAAAGATTAAACAAGTAACTAATCAGAACTAGCTGATACCAGTGCATTTTTAAAATCCAAGTTTTAACTCTTGTCGAAAAATTTTTAATCAAAATAAATTACGCTTTATAAAAGGGTTATATATATAACTTGTAAAAAAGATAAGACCAATTATCTAACTAGAGATAATTGGCCTCAAAAGAATAAAATTACCATATTTTTGATATATAGGTTCTGCCAATTAATCTTAATTTCGAACATAGTAACCAAAAAACTTTGTTTTCTATGGGAAAAGCTTGAAGAAATTTGTTCAGCAAACTCATTTTTATAACCATGTAACATATTAACATCAAAACACAATTGCTTTGCCTCTTATCGTTCTAGGTAGTTTATCTAGCTTCGTTCTAGAAAACCTAAATCATGTAAGTCTAAGCAGGATATATACATATAGTATTAATTTAGTAAAGTATTCTAACTCTTCTTGTGTTATCTTGGAAATCCGAATGGCTCGGTGGTGTATAATTACCCCAACCACCAGCGGGAGTTCTTCCGACTCCTTCTGGAAAAAAATATTGAACCACACCACTAATAACTTGGACACGACCAATCTGATCAGCAATCCATACGACGCTTCTCCAGGCTCCACCTACCCAGAGTAGCCCGCCGCCAGCACCAGTACCATGATTTAGCTCGTCATAACCAGCTGCCTGAGCGTCTTCTGGGGACATTGTACCTCCCATTAATCCATGAGAGCCATGTAATTTATGTGACTCGAATTTTTCTATTGATTTTTTCATTTTTATTAAATTTATTTGTTTACAATTCCCTTTCGGGGGGTTTAGTTTTTTCTCTATGACGAAAGAGGGTCGGTTTACATTCGGTAGTTTGCTACCTCAGGTAGTAAATGTCTAAAACCTGCTGTTTATTTCTTCGAGTATAGCAGTTCTCGATAGTTTATACGACATACAAGTCGCTCCAGTTCCAGTGAGTCGGTCTAGGGTCACCATCCCTAGAGAGGTCTCGCTTACCTGCGAGACAGGGCATTTTTAGCTGTTTTATGCTTCAGTCTCTGCTTGTCCGCAGACAGGCTTTTTCTTTGTCGGAGTTCTACTGATGAAAAAACTAGTTTTTGTCAGTAGGCTGATTTCTCAGCCATTCAGGATGAACGACTCCTTTTTGAAAGTTGGGTGGGAAAGTTGTCAGTTCCATTTTTTCCCTCTTAGTATTTCCCCTTTACTTTCTAGTATATTTTTTTCAAAGAACTTTTCTTGTTTTTAATCAACCAATTTTATAATACCGAAGTGAAAAAAAATATAGTCTAATCTTCGTTTCTCTTCCCGCACGTGCGGGATAAGATTTATATTTATTGGCATAAGATATAAATCACTTTGTTATAACGCAAAGGTGAATTAAAAATTTGAGATTTGCAAGCATGAATTTGTAAACGGTCGGTTTGGGTTTGTAAACGGTAAATTTTAGTTAATATATGTAAATTTTTGGCACTCTAAGATTTGAGAACGGTCGGTTTTAGGATGTAAACGGTAATTTTCAAGAAAGTGGCAAAGTGTATTTCATAAAATAATATTTAAAAAACTATCTTAGATTTGCTTAAAAGAAATTGTATGGCAGTAAAAAAGTCAAAGAAAAAAGAATCTAAAAAAGCCAGACCGCAGACACTATCTATAAGTAAAAAACCGTCTGATATGAGTCTGGATCAATG
This sequence comes from Sphingobacteriales bacterium, assembly GCA_021297855.1. Lineage (GTDB taxonomy): Bacteria > Bacteroidota > Bacteroidia > Chitinophagales > JADJOU01 > CHPMRC01. The sequence continues at coordinate 2,564 of JAJTHM010000060.1, forward strand.
GCAGATACTTCTAAGAAAACAATATGCAGAGAAGATTAGCTTTCAGGTGAAGAACATTACTGGTGAACCTATATTTGCAGACTATTCTGTATATAATCCATTAACTACTAAGACCTATCGTGTATCCATAAGAGACAATCACCATTCTATGGATTTCTGTAGCTGTATGGATTTTAAAACTAATTTATTGGGGACATGTAAACATATAGAATACATTTTGCGAAAGGTACTAAAGAGTAGATCCAATCAAAAAAAATATATAGCTGGTCAGGAAATGGCTTATAGTTCAGTTTATTTAGACTATAGAGACGCACATCAGGTCAAAATAAGAATAGGATCAGACAATAAAACCGATTATGAAAGATTAGCCAAAAAATATTTTAATGCTGATAGTATATTGACTCCCTCTGCCTTTGAAAAATTTGACGAGTTCCTAACATTGGCTAAGAAAATTAATCCTGACTTTATCTGCTATCAAGATGCACTTGAATTTGTTTTAGATCGCAGAGAATATATCAAAAGAAATCAATTTTTAGATACTGAATTACGCCAATCCGAAAACAAGATTTTTGGATTAGTCAAAGCAGATTTATTTCCATATCAAAAAGAAGGCATTGAGTTTGCGCTGCGTCAAGGTAGATGTCTAATAGCCGATGAGATGGGATTAGGGAAAACATTGCAAGCTATAGCGGCAGCCGAAGTTTATTTAAAACATTTTAAGTCAAAGAAGATTTTAGTCATTACACCTACTTCACTAAAATATCAATGGAGCTCAGAAATTAAAAAATTCACTCATTCTGATGTTCAACAAATTTCAGGCAGTCTAGTGCAAAGACGAAAACTATATGAACAGGAAGTAGCCTATACTATATGCACGCACCAAACTGCAGCCAGAGATGTATCTTATATCAATGCTGCCGATTATGATATGGTGATTTTAGATGAAGCACAGCGGATAAAAAATTGGAAAACTGGAATTTCCGAGAAATTGAAATCTATTCATACAAAATATGCTATCGTGCTCACGGGTACTCCTATAGAAAATAAAATAGAGGAATTGTATTCTGTCATGCAGATGGTCAATCCATATAAGTTGGGAGCACTTTTTCGTTTTCTTCACCAGCATGAAGTTCTGGATCCTGAATCCACGAGAATTAAAGGGTATAAAGATTTACATCTGGTTAAAGAAATATTAAAGGATTCGATGATTCGCAGAACAAAGCAGGATGTGAATTTGCAATTACCTGCTAGAATGGATAAACTATTATTCGTTCCTATGACACCAGAGCAGCGAGTACACCATGATGATGCACATTCTGTAGTAAAAAAAATAGCCAGTAAATGGTCTAAGCAAAAATTCATTTCAGAGAAAGAAAGACTAACTTTACTAGTCAATTTAGGCATAATGCGAATGAGCTGCGACAGTACTTATCTTCTGGATCAAGAAACTCGATTTGACCATAAAATTGATGAGTTATTTAATATTATAGAAGATACATGGAGTAGCAATCCATCCATAAAAATAGTCGTATTCAGTGAATGGGAGCGGATGATTAGAATCGTATCTGCCGAATTGGAAAGTAAAAAGATTCACCATAGAAGCTTATCGGGCAGAGTGCCTGGAGATCAAAGGAGCAAACTAATTGAAGAATTTAAAAATAATCCTGAATGTAAAGTATTTTTATCGACTGATGCTGGAGGTACGGGGTTAAATCTTCAAAATGCCTCCATTGTCATAAATTTAGATTTGCCTTGGAATCCAGCGAAGCTCGAACAGCGAATAGCTCGGATCTATAGAATGGGGCAGAAGAAGAAAGTGCAAATCATCAATATGATTGCGAAGGATACCATAGAGCATACTATGATTGAAAAGTTGCATTTTAAATCTAACCTAGCTAAAGGAATACTAGATGATGGTGACGCTGTAGTGATGATGAAAGATAGTGTGCTTAAAGATATTTTCAATTTGGTCAATGAGGTCAAAGAAGAAAAATTTGAGATGGAGTCATCTTCAGTAGATGAAAGTGATATAATAAAAATAGTTCCAGGGCATACTTTGACGGATATAGACCTAGAGGATCAATCAGATAAACAAACGAGAGAGCCCGCCCCAAAAAGTTCTGCTAACCAATTAAATAGTCCGCAAGATTGGATAGACGAAGATATCAAACCCATATCGTCAACGAAGGATACCGCTCATTCAGAAGAAGCAGGCAAGTTATTGACCGATGGACTCCACTTTCTTTCACGATTCATTGAGACTATTGAAGACACGAAAAAAACAGAATCTCTCATTTCATCAGTTATAAAAATAGATGAAGCGACTGGTAAGTCCTATCTTAACCTACCAGTAGAGCGAGAAGATATTGAAAAAGGATTGAAATTGTTAAAAGGTATCCTATCGAAATTTTAGGTGAATGTTTGGGTCTAATACCAATAGCGGTTTTAAAATGGTCCAACCCATTTTAAAACCTTGCTATGGTAAATACCGTAGCTGTATTTGTTTAGTGCAATGAGCCATGCGACATTGGACTATTACTAATACGCTTACGGTATAAGTTGATTTGTATAGGCCATTATACTCGAAATTAATAACTACATATAAATAGTAGAATTTGGCTGTTTATAGTTTATGAAGTAATAAAGCTATATAAAATTGGGTCGCTCCTATGGAGCTTAACATTGTTTTTTTTTGAGCTATTTATTAACAGTTAGCCCCGAATGGGGCTGTAAAAATTAGTTTTCAATTGAATCGATTACGCATTTCTAATGCATAATCTGGGCTCAAGTTAACTTTCGGCTATTTACTCCGTAGGAGTGAACTGTTTGTAATAGACAAATCTAGCTTATAGCTTTTAACCCCAGAGGGGTGGCATGTGATTCGTGTCTCCAAATCAACCCACACTATTCAACATAGGCCTAAATATTTTGATGCCTTGAGCACAGAATGATATTACGGAAACTTCGGATATTTCTGAAAATCGGGCTCACGCTTTTCGAGGAAAGCATTTTTACCTTCTTGTGCTTCTTCCATGAGATAAAACATCAATGTAGCATCCCCTGCCATTTCCATAATGCCGAGTTGTCCATCGAGTTCGGCATTGAATCCGCGCTTGAGCATACGGATAGCCATAGGGCTGCGTTTCATGATTGTTTTTGCCCATTTGATGGTTTCTCTTTCGAGGAAATCGATAGGGACTACTTTATTGACCAAGCCCATATCCATGGCTTCATAGGCTGAATACTGCTCGCAGAGATACCAGATTTCTCGCGCTTTTTTCTGACCAACATTTCTCGCTAAAAAGCTAGAACCAAAACCCGCATCAAAGCTACCCACTTTCGGTCCCGTTTGCCCGAAGATAGCATTGTCCGAGGCTATGCTCAGATCGCAAACTACATGCAACACATGGCCACCTCCTATTGCATAGCCATTGACCATAGCGATGACGGGCTTGGGCATGGAGCGAATTTTTTTATGAATATCGAGTACATTTAACCGAGGTACACCGTCTTTGCCTACATAGCCTCCTATACCCTTGACCTGCTGGTCTCCTCCACTACAGAAGGCTTTCTTTCCTGCTCCAGTTAGAACAATGATATTAATATTCGTATCTTCCCGACAAATATCCAAGGCATCTAAGATTTCAAAATTAGTCTCTGGTCTAAAAGCATTGTGGCGCTCTGGTCTATTGATAGTAATTTTACCTATCCCATCATAGAATTCGAATAAAATGTCTTCGTATTTTTTAATTTCTTGCCACATACTTTTTATTTTGAATTTTAAGTTTTAAATTTTAAATATAGATAATAGTCCTTGTGGTAAGTCGTCAGCAACATTTTGTAATTTAAATTCTCTTTACCTACTTGTTAATTGTCCCTTTCTATATTCTTATATTCTGAATCCTGTATTCTTTCTTCTGTAATTCTCTAATACCATATTCTTAAATACTTTGTTCTAATCTACTCCATTCTCAATACGCTCTCTCCCCATTATTTTCATAGTAGTTGATAAACGATTGATTGGCTACGCGATTACCTCCTGGAGTGGCATAGTTTCCGCTAAAGTACCAGTCTCCTCTATCATTAGGACAGGCTTGCGCTAGATTCTCTATGGTCTGGAATACTAATTCTACTTCGTAATCAGCATGATCGGGAGTCACTAACTCCCCAGCTACTTTTGTCAATTCTTCATCATCCAATCGGGCGTAAAACTCTTGCAGTATATTTTGAATTTCTGTAAATGGTTTTTGATTTTCTGCTTGACATTTTTTATAAATTTCTTCTAGAAAATTCAAATCATTTTTTCGCGTTAAAATTTCTTTGGCAGCTCTAAAAACTAATAAATCACCAAGCTTACTCATATCAATACCATAGCAGTCTGGATAGCGAATCTGTGGTGCAGAAGAAACGACCAAAACTTTCTCTGGCTTCAATCTTCCGAGGATATTGATTATACTTTGCTTTAAGGTAGTTCCTCGAACGATTGAATCATCTATGATGCATATCGTATCTCGACCAGGAATAATGGAATTATATGTAATGTCATAAATATGAGACACGAGGGCATTTCGACTACTATCATTCGTTATGAACGTTCGCAGCTTAGCATCTTTTACGATTAGTTTTTCTGCTCGTATTCTACCTTCGACCAATTCTGCTGCATGGTCTTGGTCAAGAGAAGAAATTATATTGGCACGATAAATCTGCTCTAATCCTTTTATAAGACCCATGTATGCTAGCTCTGCAGTATTAGGAATAAACGAGAAAACGGTATTATTAAAATCGGCTTTTATTTTATCATAGACGATCGGTGCTAATAATTTCCCCAGCATTTTTCGTTCAGTATAAATAGCGCCATCTGTGCCACGAGCAAAATAAATGCGCTCAAAACTACATGAAAGGCGCTCTCTTTCCTCTTGTATTTTCTTTATCACAAGAGGCTGATCATTTTTCAATATCAATGCATGTGCCGGCGGTAGTTCATTGATTTGATTATAATCTATATTAAACGTAGTAGCTATGGCAGGTCGCTCGCTCGCCACTACGGTCACTTCATCATCGGTATAATAATGACAAGGTCTTATCCCACTTGGATCGCGAAATGCAAAAGCATCACCATATCCTAAAACGCCAGCGATATTATACCCTCCATCGAAGCCTTTGACAGCGCGAGAAAGCAAATTTTCTATCACTAATTCTTTTTGAATCTTATCTGAAATTTCTTGATTTCCTAGTCCTTCTTTTTTATATTGATCAAACAAAGCTTGAACTTCCACATCCAAAAAGTGTCCTATTTTTTCTAGAACCAATACTGTATCCGTGTTCTGTCTCGGATGCTGACCTAGATTGACCAACTGTGCCATCAGTTCCTTGACATTGGTGAGATTGAAGTTGCCTGCCAAAACTAAATTTCTTGTCAGCCAATTTGATTTTCTATAAAAAGGATGACATACTTTTTCGGAATTGACTCCATGCGTACCATAACGGAGATGTCCTAAAAAAACATGCCCGAAAGAATCACTATTTTGAATTAAATATTGCGCATCATTTTTTTGTTCATCGCTGCACTTCTCAAAATGAGCATAGGACCTTTGGAAAATTTGTTGAAGACTATTGGCATCGGCACTGCGCTCTCTATAAATAAAGTCATGACCGAAATGGGTATCGCGTTTAATCACAGCAATGCCTGAGCCATCTTGACCACGATTTCTCATCTTCTCCATCATGAGATACATCTTGTCAAGAGCATAAGTTGGCGTTTTATACTTATCGATATAAAATTGAAGTGGCTTGTTTAGTTTGAGGAGAGCCACTCCACATTCGTGCTTGATGCTATCGGACATTTCTTAGTGTTGAATTTTTAATTTTAGTTATTGGTTGTCGATAGTCACAGTTTTCAGTCGCAGTATTCAGTATTTTCACTTCCAACATTTTCACTTTCTTATATTTTTCATACTAAATTATCTATCACTATTTATTTCTATATTCTATCAACTTTAAACTTTAAACTAAACATTTACCAATCCTTGCCGCTTTTCTTCGATTCAGGTTTTGGCTTTTTAGCTTCCATTTTATTTTGCGTGTTCTGTTCTTGATTTTTCAAAGCTTCTAAAAGTCGCTGTGCCTGTTCTTTATTCATGGCCTTGTTATCCATCTTCTGTTCAGGATTGCCCTCACTTGACTTTTCCTGAGGCTGACCATTCCCTGATTCATCCTTTTTATCTTTTTTATCCTGATTGTCTTTTTTATCCTGCTTTTGTTGCTGGTTGTTCTTGCCCCCGCCTTTATTTTTTTGTTGTTTTTTAGCGAGGGCTAAATTGTATTTAGTATCCATATCAGTAGGATTCAACTTTAAGGCATTTTCATATGCTTGTATAGCATCGCTCAGTTGATTGGATTTAAAATAGGCATTTCCGATATTGTGGTACACCCTAGCTCTTGATAATTTATCATCATTCTTATTGATACATTTTTCATAGAATTCAAGGGATTCTTGAAATTTTTGTTGATTATAGAGCGAATTTCCAAGATTATAATTTGCTGTTCGATTTTTCGGTTGTATAGCTAATGCTTTTCTATAGTGGAGCTCCGCCTTTTGGAAATTATTATTTTGATAATTCGAATTTCCTTTTCGGACAAGTGTTTTTGCAGCTTTTTTTTGAGATTCTACCTCCTTATTCTGAGCAAAGGACGAAATAGTCAAAAGGGTAAAAAAACCAAAACAAATTGTATTTTTCATAAATTGCTTAAAATCCATACTAGGAATTATAAACTCGATAAAAAGTAAAAGTAAAACGACCAGTGCAAACCAATAGAAATAACTATTAAAATTAGAATAATCAAACTCTTCGAAATCTTTTCCTTCTAATTTATTGAGCTCTGACACTATATCTTCTTCTATACTTCCTTGCTGTCCCAGATGATAAAAACTTCCACTTCCGATGGATGCCAGATTTTCTAAAACGCCTCTGTTAAACGAAGTCATCACCGTATTACCATCTTCATCTTTTTTATATTCTCCATTGCCGACAGGTATCGGAGCTCCTTTTTCTTCACCTACACCTATGGCAAATACTTTTATTCCATTTTTTTTTGCCTCTTCAATTGCGGCATTCGCTTCTTGATCATGATCTTCTCCATCGGTGATAATCACGATAGCTTTACTTTTCGAATCCGTCAAACCAAGTGTTTTGCCCGCCATCATGACAGCCTCACCAATGTTGGTGCCTTGAGAAGGGAAATTATTGGGATCCACTATAGGTAAACTCATTTTGATAGAGGTAAAGTCTATGGTTAATGGAACCTGCAAATACGAACTGCCAGCAAATAAGATTAAACCCACTCTATCATGCTTCAGTTGGTCTAAAAACTTTGCAATAAAATACTTTGATCTACTAATTCTATTTGGCTGAATATCTTCTGCCAGCATACTATTCGACACATCTAGCAAAAGCATTATGTCCAACCCCTGCCCTTTTATCTTTTCTCCTTTGACTCCAATCTGAGGATTGGAGATAGCAAAAACAAGTAGGACAAGACTCAAAAAAAACAAGCCTAACTTTATTCTTTCTTGGGTTGTGCTTCGATAAGGAATAATATGATTGAAAATTGTTGCTGCAAAGGTTTGGCTTTCCACCTTCTTTTGCCAACGAACATACCAAAATACCAAAGCCATGAGAGGCAAAAGAAGCCAGAATAAATGAAGTAAATATGGATACTGAAACCTTTGCATATTATGTGGAAGCAAATTTCAATAAATTCAGGATAAAAAATACAGAAGAATGCCTAAAAATCGTTAAGCACAGCAGTTGAATTGCGTCTATACACCAGATATATCTGGTGGAAGCGCTGAAGACTCTATGAATTTGTGTTCTATTTTATAGGGTTCGACATACTTTTCTATAAACTGCTTTTTGTTGTCTCTAAACTCCGTTATACCTCCTAATTTGTACAAAAGCTGCACATAAAGCCAAGGTAAGTCTAACTGATATGGGAGAAATCCGCTACGAGCACTCGTCGCAAATAAGTGATGATTATTATGCCACTCTCCTGCTACATATCCAGCCCAAACCTGATTGATAGAATAATCTGATCGATTATAATCAGAATCGCCCCAGCCTTTTTTGCCCTTTCCTTTTCCATGGCCTTCGTAGTTAAATGTTCTCACCCCAACTGCCCATAAAAATGTCCCGCCGAAAATAGCACACAACATTCCTATTCCACCACCTTTATTTCCAACCCATTCGCCCAAAAAGTAAAAAACTGTACCCCAAAAGGCCCAGTTTAAAAAGGTAGAGAGAAATATATAAAGAGGATGCGCTATGGTACCATATTTCAAGTATTGCTCATAGGTATTAATTATGGAACCAGTGTGCGCAATATTCTTTTTTGCTACGTTGTAGTCCACTTCTGATAATTCTCTATTCATGAGCTGGTGATTCGTATCTGCTAAAAAACAATAGAAAAACCCTCCAAAAGCATTGTAAGGATCACCAGGTTTGTCTGATTTTTCATGATGTATGTGATGAGAAACCACATAAAGTTCTTCCGGGATAACTTTGATGACTAAGTGCTGAGAAATAAATTTCCAGAATTTATTTTTAAATGTAAATGCACTATGAGTAGAGTATCTATGATACCACATAGTACCATGACTTCCCATAATCACCATACCATATACAAAAGCAATCAGCGCATTACCAATAGACAAATATTTAATAATCAACAATAGAAAGGCAGGCATCAATAAGAGCACTAGAAGCCATGCATACAAAGGAAACCAATTTCGCTTATCTCTAAATATGTTGATTCTGTAGAAATATTCAGAAAAAATCTGACCGAGAGTTGGTTTTATGAAATTTCCATTTTCATCTGCCCACTTATATCGAGGCTCCATCAATAAATAATCACTTAATTTCATAATTTAACTTTAAAATTGATATACAAAGGTATTTAAAAGCCAAGGAACACAAATAATTAAAGTGTTAATTTTCAATAACTAATCCCAATCTCCCTTAATATCCCTAGAATTATACTCTTGTCTGGTTTTCCATTTTGATTGCATTCGAGCCAGATACAACTCCGCAAGGTCCAATGCAATTTCACGAGATGTTTTAGTCGCCTGAAAACAGGCTCGAACCTTTACTTCGGATATGTCAGCTTTATAGAGTAGTTCAAGCAATCTTCCATATTCATGATCAAGCATTTTTTGAATATGATAGGCTATTAAATCCCTGAGATTTTCGTACACTTCTTCTGTGGACATGATTTTTAGGTTTGTCCACTTTTTTAAAACCCCAAAATCTTGCTTAGCACTCGCTAATAAAAACTCATTGGCGTTCTTCATCTAAAACGAGTGTTTTTTTAATGTAATTTCTCTTTTTGAGATAATAAAGATCGAATATAGATAATAATGCTACCAAAGTATAACAAATACTTGATGCCCATGCCGAGGCTATAATTCCGTACTTTGGAAGATACATGAAGTTTAAGATTAAGTTTAGACCAACTCCAAATCCAAGGATGATTAATAACGATTTTTTAAGGCGTACAGAAAAATAGATAAGGTAATTTAGAAGAAACAAAGAAAAAGTAACAAACCCAATCAATAAAACTCTCAGACAGCTTACTCCTTCAATACTTGGCTTTTTATAGTACCATAAATATAACCATGGACTTAAAAAATAAAGAACAAATGCCATAGCAAGACTTGAAATGAAAATGAGACCTAAGATTTTCTTTGACTTATTTATAATAATCTTAAAGTCATCCGTCTCCAGTAGCTTAGGTAAATACATAACGCAAATAATGTGAGAAATCATAAATAGATTTTCAACAATGGTGCCTCCTATACCATATACTCCTACTTGATGATTATTAAAGAAAATTTTAATAATAAACTGATCGGCTTTGAGTAAGAGAATATACAAAATACCGGCAATGTATGCCTTGGAGTTAAATAAAATATTTTCCTTAAAAAATGTTTTATCCCAGCTCAATGGCCATATTTTCAACTCCGTTTTACCATGCGCTAAATAGGTAAACACTAAATATTCTAAGGTCATAAAAATTGCAATGTTTAAAACGGACAAGCAATGGAAATAATAAGAAAAGACCATAAAGAACGCATAAGCAATTCTGCTCAATAAGTCAATTTTTTGCATGTACAAATTTTCGCCCATTCCCAGAAGAAATGAACGATAGACTAGTGAAAAGGAATAAATAGCATAACAGATGATGAAGATAATGCGCAGCCAGTTTGATTGGAATTGAAAGAAAAAACTAAAGACAAACAAAGAGAATGCGATTACAAAAATACTAACAGCCGTGACAATAAAATTGGTGGTTAGGTAAAGCTGAAGTTTATCTGGTTTCTTTCCTGCGTAATAGATAGCACTGCCATTAAATCCAAAATTGAGCATGGTGGCAAATAAAACCAGAGAGCCAATAAATAGTCCAAACAATCCGCTATTAGCTTCCCCGAGCTCTCTGCGCATCAGTATCCCTGTGCCCAAATTTATAGCTACTACCGAGCCTCGCATTAGGAAATTAGCCGAAAAAATTTTCAACAGATTTTCATACCTTAAAAAATAATGTTCAACCTTAAGTTTCCAATCCTTCATCAGTCTAATATTTCAGCTATGTGTATTTTTATATTCGCAGCAATTTTATCCATAGGTATGTCATTCTCATCTCCACTAAATGGATCCTCAATCTCTTCTGCCACCAACTCCATGCCCAGCATTGTATAGAAGACCAAAGCCACAATTGGGACGCACCAATAGCCTAAACTAAAACTCAACCCAACTGGCATAGTAGCAATGTAAAAAAATACTACTTTTTTTATAAAAGCCGAATAACTGTATGGAATGGGCGTATTTTTTATTCGTTCACATGCTCCGCAAATTTCTGCAAAATTTGAAAGTTCTTGATTTAGTAATCTCAAATCATCTGCATTCAAAACACCCTCCTTATATAAGTTATAGGTCTTTTGATAAATCAGACTAGATAGTTGATTTGGAATATGTTTTGATTTGTCAATTTCAATATCGGTATGATTTAGATCATCTAACATGAGTCTAGTTTCCTCTTTCATGAGATGTAATCTAAGATTTTCGGCAAACAAAGGAATTGTAATTTTATAAAACATCCTAAGGTCTTTATCTTCGGGAATCATGGCATTGATTTTTATTGCCAAATTGCGGGAGGAGTTGACTAGACTGCCCCACAACTTTCTCCCTTCCCACCATCTATCATAGGCAGTATTCGTTCTAAAAACGAGTAGTATAGAAATAGCAAAACCGAGAAATGTCTGAAGCATCAAGACATTTTTTACAGGATGATCTTCTGGCAAATTCAATAAATCCTGCTCAATGTAAACCACTATAATTGCAAATATACATACACAAACGAGCAACCATGCCATTGGCCTAAACGAAGAAGACTGATGTGGCTTTAATAATAAAGTAAACCAATCCTGTGGATGATAAACGCGCATAATAATTGTAGAATATAAAAACAAATGTAAAAGAAAAATTTCATACGAAACCTATTCATATTTAGACCCTATGAAAGGCAAAATGATTCTTAAACCTAGATTAAGCAATAGACTTGGACGAAGGATCCCGAACCAAGAGAGATAATGAATTTCATTAAAAGCTAATTTTAAAAATGAACCACAGGATATTGAAATAGGTGGTCGCGTTCAAAAAAAACGAGACATGATTGAGTTTTGGTCAATTATTCTAAAATATTAACCTTAATATTCTTATACGAATCCGCTTTTCTAATGCATATTCTAAGTTTAAAGCAAAAACCATTGTTAGTCTTACCCACATACCATCTTTTACATTTTGAGATAAAGACCAAAATTTTAAAAAGTTTGGTGTAATTTTGTATCAAGATTATGGGTAGTAAAAATTTAGCATTGATATCAGGAGGCACATCTGGCATAGGTAGAGCAACCGCTGAGCTGTTTGCCAAACATGGCTGGAATATTGTCATAACGGGTCGAAGAGAGGATAGACTTAAGGAAATAACAGAAAGGCTTGTAACTGATTACAGCGCAAGTGTGCTGCCTCTTTGTTTTGACATAGCAGACAGAACGGAGCTCCGCAGTCAAATAGATAAACATAAAGATATATTGGCATCAGTTGATGTACTGGTAAATAATGCAGGACTGGCTCTTGGAAAATCATTTTTTCAAGATGGTCTGGATTCGGACTGGGAAACTATGATTGATACCAATGTCAAAGGGTTAATTTATCTAACCAAAGCAATCCTTCCCTTCATGATAAAGCGGCAATCAGGCCACATAATCAACGTCAGCAGCACAGCAGCTAGAGATATGTATATAGGAGGCAATGTATATAGCGCTTCTAAAAGTGCTGTCGATGCCTTGACCAAAAGCCTGCGACTCGATCTTCTTGAACATCGCATAAAAGTGAGTAGTATAGCACCAGGGATGGTAAATACCGAGTTTTCAGAGGTTCGTTTTCATGGGGATAAGATCAAAGCCGACAAGGTATATGAAGGCTTTGAACCCTTAAAAGCGGCTGATGTAGCCGATGCCATCTATTATATTGCCAGCAGACCAGCACATGTCCACATTGGCGATCTACTGATTACCTGCACAGCCCAGGCCAACTCCAATGTTGTATTTAAAGGTTAAACGCTACCTAACACCTTACAAATAAATGCTTTTAGGGAAATTTCAAAATAATTAGGTCGATTTCGGTTTTTTTTGTATTATCTTTGCATATACTTAACCAGTGATTCTACATACATCTAAATTTTTCGTTTAAATGACTAAAAGAAAATTATTATTTCTAACCTCTGAGTTAGAACCGTTCAACAATTTATCTGATATAGCTACCAAAATTTCCGAACTACCCAATGAACTCGCTGGATGCGGTTTAGATGTGAGAATATTAATGCCCCGATTTGGGACTATCAATGAGAGAAGGCACAAGCTCCACGAGGTTGTTAGATTAAGTGGAATCAATGTCATGTTCAATGATGAAGACTTCGCTTTAACTGTAAAAGTCGCCTCTCTTCCAAACTCAAAACACAGATTGCAAATATATTTTCTACATAACGATGATTTCTATAATCGCAAAAATGATTATTTAGATGATGATGGGAAATTCTATGATGATAACTCCGAGAGAATGATTTTCTTTAATAGAGGTATCATGGAGACGGTTCGTAAATTTGGATGGGCTCCAGACTTCATTATTTGCAATGGGTGGATGACCAGCTTAGTGCCGTTTTATGCCAGAACAGCCTATGGTTCAGACCCTATTTTTACGGATTCCAAAATTTTCTTTAATATTTTTGACGAAGGCTTTAAAAATCCACTCGAAGCTAAATTTTTAGAGAAAGCTCTTTTAGATGGAGCCATTAAGGAGGACAAAGGGGCTGAATTCAAGCCAGCAACGCATACCGCACTCTGCAAAGGAGCTATCCAATATGCAGATGCCATAATTCTTAACACACATTCAATAGATAGTGAACTCAATAAGTGTATAATGAACAGCAAGAAACCTACATTCAACAGAGACTTGCCGAGTGAAAATCCTAAAGCCTTCTTTGAATTTATCGATGCATTCAAACCTATAATTGAAAGTGAGGGCGCATAATCAGTTAAAAACATTCTTATTTTTTAGTTTACTTGTTTTCCTATCTTCTTGCAGCAAAGAAGGTACGGATTTCATAGACGATACCGCTAATTTTCCCCTCAACTCGAAGATGGATGAGAGTCAAGCCATTTTTGGATATAATGCAATAGATTCTATACGATCTATTAGAAATACCAGCGTAGTGCCTTTTGGCACCAAGGTAGATGCAAATTATGGAACTTTCCGCTCCAGTTTTTACGCTAGCTATCAAACGACTTTGTCCAGCAAATCTCTTGGATATAGCACCGTGGACTCTATTATATTAATCCTACCTTATTTCAAATCGACTCCTAAATATGGTGCTGCAAATCAGCCATTTAGTATCGAGGTGTATGAAATGTCCGAAGGGATAGAGACGGATCCTAATAGTAAAAAAATAAGCTATGCATATTCTGCTGCCCTTCTCGGCTCTAAAAACAATTTTGTGCCGAATGTCATGGACAGTGTTATCGATGGTGGCGGCAAAATGGCTCCTGCTATTAGAATTCCACTCGGCATTAGTCTTGCCAATAGAATCATCGCCCCAGGAAGTTATGCCAGCGATGCAGAATTCCAAAACATTCTCAAAGGACTTTATGTAAGGAGTTCGTCCAATACCAATACGAATGGCTTTGTTCTTTTAAGTATAAGTTCTGACAATATACTCAGAATCTACGGAAAAAATTCAAGTGGATTGGCCATAACCTCAGACTTTACCACTGGAGGAAGTAACTCTACTACCGTCAATGAATATATACATGACCCAGCTAGTCTGGCTAGAACTTCAAGCCTCAATGCTAACTCAAGTATAGGTGATAACCTTTTATACAGCCATGGACTAAATGGATATGCCCCTATTCTCGTTTTACCTGACCTGACAAGCTTTTCGAAAACCAAAAGTATTTTTAAAGCTGAATTGAGTCTTTACAGTATAGATACAGGAATTTTAAGTGTAGAGAGTTTGGGATTGATGTATCTCGATACGGTCGGTAATAGAGAATTTGCCCTTCCAGACCAATTGTACAAAAAAGCTTTTCTTATATCAACCAAGGACACAATTATTGGCGGCAAGGCTTGTAAGGAATTCAAATACAATATTGGAATGTACATCAATAGACTGATTACCACTCCAGGGATTAGCAGAAAAATTCGCGTGTATTCGGCTCCATTGCTAATTTCAAATGCAGTAACTAAATATTCAGATTTTTTACCCTCTAGTGCGATCATTGGCGGGGCAAGTCATTTGGCTAAACCCAAGCTAAAAATATATTATACAGACATTTAATTTAGTTCAAATATGTGTGGAATAGTAGCATATATAGGCACCAAGGAAGCGTATCCTATATTGATTAAAGGATTGAAAAGACTGGAATATCGCGGATATGACAGTGCTGGTGTCGCTTTATTGGAAAACGAGAAAATTTCTCTTATCAAACAAAAGGGCAAGGTTTCCGAATTGGAAGAACTAGCGGCTAAGTCTAAGACCACAGGCACCTTAGGGATAGGACATACACGCTGGGCCACTCACGGACCGCCTAGTCAGATAAATTCTCACCCACATCTCAGTAATAATGGTGATATAGCAGTCATTCACAATGGAATTATAGAGAACTTTCAGTCGATCAAAGAAGAGCTGACTCGCAGAGGGTATAATTTTATTTCCGATACAGATACAGAAGTCTTGGCGCATCTTATCGAAGAAGTACAGAAAAATGAAAAATGCAATTTAGATAAAGCAGTCCGCTTGGCACTCAATGAAGTAACTGGTGCCTATGCGATAGCCGTATTCTCTAAAAAGGAGCCCAATGTGCTCATAGGAGCCAGAAAAGGTAGTCCACTTATAGTAGGTATTGGGAAAAATGAATTCTTCTTGGCATCTGATGCCTCTCCTGTTATAGAATACACCAAAAAGGTGGTCTATATCAATGATGAGGAAATGGTAACACTGAATAGAAATGGTGAATTCGAGTTGAAGACTATTCAAAATCAAGAAAAAACACCTTATATACAAGAATTGGAACTCAATCTAGAGTCCATAGAAAAAGGAGGATACGAACATTTTATGCTTAAGGAAATCCATGAACAACCCAAGAGCATATACGATAGCATTCGAGGTAGGGTTGACTATGAAACTGGTCAAATCAAATTAGGAGGATTGGAAGAATACAAAGACCGCATCATGGCTTCCAGAAGAATCATCATCGTAGCATGTGGTACCTCTTGGCATGCGGGTCTGCTGGCCGAATATATGATAGAAGACCTGGCACGAGCGAACGTAGAAGTAGAATATGCCTCAGAATTTAGATACCGAAATCCTGTCATTGATGAAGATGATATTATCATCGCAATATCTCAGTCTGGTGAAACAGCAGACACGCTAGCAGCTATTGAAATGGCTAAGCAGAAAGGGTGTCTTATACTTGGGGTATGCAATGTGGTAGGTTCATCTATTCCTCGAGCTTCCCATGCAGGATGTTATACGCATGCTGGTCCCGAAATAGGTGTGGCGAGCACCAAGGCTTTTACTGCACAGGTTTCTGTACTTTTTCTCATAGCCCTTTGGATAGCAAATAATAAATCTACGCTTTCCAAATCCCGTGTCAAACAGTTACTCAAAGAATTAGAGAATTTACCTTCTAAGATTGAATCGCTACTCAAGTCATGCGAGGATAAGGTAAAAGCAATAGCCAAGGAATATAAGGACGTAAGTCACTTTCTCTATCTAGGAAGAGGATATAATTTCCCCGCTGCACTTGAAGGCGCTCTAAAATTAAAAGAGATTTCATACATACATGCAGAAGGCTATCCTGCTGCTGAGATGAAGCATGGACCAATTGCCTTGATAGACGAAGAAATGCCTGTTGTCTTTTTAGTCAATAATATCAGTAGCCATGAGAAAACATTGAGCAATGTGCAAGAAGTGGCCGCAAGAAAAGGACAAGTGATAGCTATCGCCCGACACGGTGATGCTCAAATAAAAAAACTGGCAAAACACGTAATCGAAGTGCCTGATACAGAAGACTGTTTAAGTCCAATTTTAGCCTCCATTCCACTACAGCTATTATCTTACTACACTGCAATAGAAAGATGCTGCAACGTAGACCAGCCTAGAAATTTAGCCAAGAGTGTGACCGTAGAGTAAACTACCTTGATGGAAAATACGTTTCGATTTTACTTCAGACTTTTCCTTAAAATTTCTCTGGGGTTCATTTTATTTTTTAGCATTTTGCTATTCGCTGTATCGCAAGACTGGCTTGGTGAGCTACCATCCATCGAATATATTAAAAATCCTTCGAGTCAATTATCTTCCACCATCTTTTCTGAAGATTTTGAAGTAATGGGGAAACTCTACTATGAGAATAGGACCGAACTCAATTACAAACAAATCTCTCCTACGACTGTACAAGCGCTCATAGCTACAGAAGACGAACGTTTTTATGATCATTCAGGTATTGATGTCTATGGTTTGCTATCGGCTACTTTTCGGACTTTCCTGCTTGGCAAGCCATCAGGAGCCAGTACCATCACTCAACAGTTGGCCAAAAATCTTTTTCACGCTGAAGAAGGGAGAAAAAATAAACTCAAACGATTCATTCAAAAGATGAAAGAATGGTATATTGCTATTGAATTAGAGCGCAATTTTTCTAAGCAAGAAATCCTCGCCTTATATTTCAACACGGTTCCTTTTCTGCACAACTCCTATGGTCTGCGGGAAGCGTCTAAAACTTATTTCAACAAAGAACCTATAAAATTAACCCTCGATGAATCCTCTATTCTTGTTGGGATGCTTAAAGGACCTTCGCTATACAACCCTAAATCAAAGCCTGATAATGCAATCAAAAGACGCAATGTAGTTTTGGAACAAATGCGCAAAGCAGGATTTATCAATGAAATAACAGCGGAGAGTGCCAAAAAATTGCCGATTAAATTAGATTATAGATTAACCTCCCCTAGCACTGGTTTGGCACCGTATCTAAGGGAACAGATCAGAATGGAGCTCGGAGAAATTCTGCAAAATTTTTCCAAAGAAAATGGGGATCCTTATGATATCTACGCCGATGGTTTAAAAATTTATACCACAATCAATTCTAAGTTACAAACCTATGCTGAAGAATCTGTATCTGAGCACATGCCATGGCTTCAAAAAGAATTTCTCCGCGAATGGGGAGCCAAAGACCCCTATAAATTTGGAGCTAAAGCAAATCCCGATTTGGTGAAAAATATCGTTCGCGCCTCTGAATATTTCAAAATCTTAAGCGATGGTGGAAAATCAGAAGATGAAATATTCAAAATACTGAGTACGGAAAAGCATGTTATGCGCATATTCACTTGGCGTGGACCTATAGATACCCAGATGAGTGTCATAGACTCGATTAAATACATCAAAAAAATATTGCAAGCTGGACTATGCGCCATGGATCCGCAAACAGGAAAAATACGCGCTTGGGTCGGAGGTATCGATTTCAATTTCTTTAAATACGACCACGTCAGACAATCCACCAAAAGACAGTCCGGTTCGACTTTCAAACCTTTCTTATACAATGTAGCTTTGGAAAATGGACTAACTCCATGCAGTAAACTAGTCTATGAAAAACCACTCATCGAAGGACATGAAAGTTGGGATCCAAAAGGCTCTAAAAATTTTAAAGATGGCGAAGAAGTCACCTTAAGAGATGGCATGCAGGTTTCGGACAACCGAATAGCGGCATTATTGATTAAACAATTTGGACCGTCTGTACTCATTGATAAGGCTAAGCAGCTGGGGATAGATGCCGAATTTGAAGAAGTGCCAGCAATCAGTTTGGGAACAACTGACATATCTGTCATAGAAATGACTGGAGCATATTCGCCCTATATGAATGCTGGAATTTACAGTAAACCCTACTATATAGAACGTATCGAAGACAAAGATGGAAACGTCATTTTTGAGAATAAACCAGAGTCAAAGGAAGTGATACAAGAGGAGGTCGCTAAGCAGATGAACCTTATGCTGCAGCTAGTCTCCAAAGATAAAGGTACCGCTGCCAGACTTCGTGGACACTATGGATTTAAAGAAGAGATTGCTTGTAAAACGGGGACAACGCAATCCAACTCCGATGGCTGGTTTATCGGAAGCACATCTCAATTGCTCACTACCGTGTGGGTGGGTGCAGATGATCCTTCTGTCAGTTTTGCTTCTACCAGACTAGGACAGGGTGCCAATACTGCACTACCTATCTGGGCCAAGTTTTATAAAAAAGCAACTAGCCTACCAAAATATAAGTCTGCATCATTTTTCACTGAAACAGACAGTATGCTTATCAAAAAAATTGATTGTAACTTTCAAGATACAACTCAACCATTAGGAGATCCAAACCAATACCCAGATATCCCTCCTGATGACAGCATGCCAGCCTATAATGATAAAAAAGGGGATGATTATTAATCTCAGTCTTAATACCATGTCTTGACGAGTCGCCTAGCAGCCAAACTGATAAGCAATCCGATAATCATACCACCTAAAATATCCGATGGGTAATGCACCCCGACATACATCTGACTGAAGCCAATGATCAGAACCCATGCGAAAAGCAGCCATTTATACCTAGCAGGTAGATAGTAGGAAACAAAGCTAGCCAATGCCGCGTGATTCAAGGCATGGCAGGATGGGAAGCTAAAGGTATTACTGCAAAGAGAAAAATCTCTCAGCCAGCCTGAAAATTCCATTAAATGACAAGGTCTGATGCGCTGAAAAAGATTCTTCAAAAACTGTGCGCAAAAAATATCACAGAATGAAACCAACACAGCGATAGTTAGAATAATTTTCCAATAATCACTTCTATAGTTCTTCCAAAGAGAATAAGCTAAAATCAGATAGAGCGGTATCCAAGTGGTTTTAGTGCGAAGTATCGGACAGAGCTTGTCTAAAACTTCATATCCCAAATAAGTATGAATAAATTTTAATAGGCTTGTATCTAAATTCTGTATGAACTCCATCTGAAATGCTAACTAAGACTCTTCAATTCCTCCACAAATCGAGCAGCTAAGTTTTCCGCCTCTGTAGCAGTCTTAGCCTCCGAGTAGATGCGTATGATTGGCTCGGTGTTGGACTTTCGAAGATGAACCCAGCTATTAGCGAAGTCTATTTTAAGTCCGTCCACCGTATTGCACTGCTCTATATCTTTATATTTTAAATACATTTTTTGAATAAGCTCATCCACATTGATATTCGGGGTGAGTTCTATTTTATTTTTTGCCATTTCGAAAGCTGGCAGGTCAGATTTGATAGCAGACATATTCTGATTTTTCTGCGCATAATAGCTTAGAAACAGTCCAATACCCATGAGTGCATCGCGCCCGTAGTGTGAATCTGGGAAAATAATTCCACCGTTGCCTTCACCGCCTATGATGGCGTTGACTTCTTTCATTTTAGTGACTACATTGACCTCGCCGACTGCGGATGCATGATACTCTCCTCCATGTTTGAGAGTCACTTCTCGAAGCGCGCGGGTAGAAGATAAATTCGAAACTGTATTTCCTTTCTCTAAAGACAAAATATAATCTGCTACCGCAACGAGAGTGTACTCTTCTCCAAAGAGACTTCCATCTTCATTGACAAAGCAAAGTCTGTCCACATCTGGATCTACTACTATACCTAAGTCTGCTTTTTCTGCTATCACACTTTTACATATCTGCTGGAGATGAGGAGCTAGTGGTTCTGGGTTATGAGCGAAATTTCCCGAAGTATCGCCATTGAGCAAGACAATATCCTCTACCCCGAGTGCCTTTAGGAGTTTAGGAACAGCAATGCTACCGCTGCTATTAATCCCATCGACGACGATCTTTATTTTTTTTCCTTGTATCGCTTGCACATTAGTCCATTTAGAATTGGCTATCTCAGCTATGTGCCAATCTAGGATAGTGTCATCCGTTGTTATTTTACCTAGTTCATCTACATTGGAAAAATTTATATTATCGACCTCTTTAGCCATATCTATGACTTTTTGCCCTTCTTCGGCTGAGATAAACTCCCC
The DNA here is from genome assembly GCA_021297855.1 of Sphingobacteriales bacterium. GTDB lineage: Bacteria > Bacteroidota > Bacteroidia > Chitinophagales > JADJOU01 > CHPMRC01. The sequence continues at coordinate 23,235 of JAJTHM010000060.1, forward strand.
TATATCATTAAGGAGTTTGAGGGCGTTCCATTGCTTGGGATTATGACTAGCTGTCAGTATGATTCCTCCCTGAGCACCCATTTTTTTTACGGCTTTCTCCACTGTAGGAGTAGTGGATAGACCCAAATTGACAATATCTATTCCTAAACCAATCAAGGACCCAGAAACGATATTATAGACCATTTCTCCTGAAATTCGTGCGTCTCGGCCTATGACTATTTTTGGTCGAGTGTATTTGGATTTGACCAACTGGCCATATGCGAGCGCATAACGCTGAATATCGAGGGGTGATAAACCCTCTCCTAGTTTTCCTCCTATGGTACCTCGTATTCCGGATATGGATGCTATTAGTGACATTGATTAGTTTTAAGTGGTGATTTTTGAGTGGTGGTTATTGATTTTTAATCTAAAATTATTAGTAACTAGAAACTAGTTGCCTTTTAGTTAGTTATTAGTTATTAGCTGTTTCTTCCAATTTTCTATCAACTTTAAACCCTGCGGTGTGCCGACAGATTCTGGATGAAATTGAAAGCTATATATATTATGCATTTTATGTTTAAATGCCATGATTTCACCTATTTCATCGCGCGCGATGACTTCCAATTCCGAATTTTCTTTATCCTCCACAGCCAAACTATTGTAGCGCATCACCATCAAATTTTCCATATCAATTCTATGAAAAATTGGGCTGATAGCCTTAGAAATTTTTACCGATATCCCATGCATGGGCTGTTTGGATCTCACCAAGGCATGACCATAATGCATCCCAATTGCCTGATGCCCTAGGCAAATACCTAAAATGGGTTTATAATCAGCATAGGTTGTCAAGATATCAAATAAAATGGGAACTTGATTGGGTGAATTGGGGCCAGGAGATAATATTATTGAATCAAATTCTTCCATTTTTTCAAGAGAAACTTCCCGATGATTTATCACATCAACTTCAAATCCACACTGCATCAGATAGTCGTATATGTTCAAGGTATAAGAATCATCGCAATCGAGGAGGATGGAGGTCATTTTTAAGCAGTTATAAGCCAGATGGCAGTGGCAAGAGTTAAGTATTTAAATTGATTTAATAATACAATCTACTGAGAACTGTGACTAGAAACTAAATCTTATTTGAATGGATTACTGAAACTGGTATCAGCGATAAATATAGGATCATCAAAAGCAAGTAAATAAGCTTTGAGTCGAGCTATTCTATCTGGTGTTAATTGCAGTCCACCTTGATTGGCCTTCTTCATATTTGGATCAATGGTGACGTTTACTTTGACCCCAGAGTTATAGTGCTTCAAGACAGCATCAAGATTTGGCAATCTACCATCATGCATGAAAGGCGCAGAGTAGGAGAGATTTCGCAATGCACCCGTTTTAAATTTACCTACATCAGGACCAGAAACACCGGTGACAAAACCCAAGCCAGGATCCTTGAATAATCCTGCGCTCATATATGGGTCTAATCCATTATTATGGAATAAATTATCAGTCATCAGCGGATTACCTGTGATAACTCCATGACAGTGAAAACAGTCTCCTTCTTCAGTTTCAAAAATGGTTTGTCCTTCTATTTCCAAAGCAGATAAATATTTATTTGGATTGCCTTCCGCTTTGCCTTTATCTACCTTAGATGCACCTGAAACCATCGTACGAATAAAACTAGCCAAAGCTTTTTCTACCATATCATCTGTTGGTTCTGATGCATTAAATGCAGAATTGAAAGCATCTTTATAACGCTGCTCGGGCATGAGTCTCGTTTTGACAAAATCTATATTAAATTTTTGTTCTCCCTTGAGTGCGTCTTTACATGTAGCCTCCAGCGTTTTGGTTCGTCCATCCCAGAAAAATTCTTTGGTAAAAGCAAGATTAAAAAGCACCGAACTATTGCGTGTAGTCATATCCCCGTGTACTTTTTTGTCTAGGGGTTTGTCCGAACCGAAAGCAAATTCTTGTTTATGACAATTGGCGCATGCTACGAGTTGATCTTCAGAGATTCGCTTTTCATAGAAGAGCATTCGTCCTAGTTTCACTTTAGCCTCTGTCAGCGGATTATCGGCGGGGATGATAGCTGGAGGAAAATGGCTAGGAACTTTCAGTGCATAAGGTTTAGCAGTCGTTTGTGGATCCTCCGAACTACAGCTAGAAAACAAACCAAAGATTAAACCAATAATTAGAAAATATGATGTTCGCATAACACAGAAATTACTCTTACAAAGATAAGAAAAAGTTAATAACTAATACAATGTCGTTTAGTTAAGCTAATTTACAGTTTTTTATAATTCATGGAGTAGTTTTTTCTAGGTCGTTTTTTTCGTTCAAAACTCCTACCTTTTCTTACAATTTCCCTTGTTCGAAATACTATATCGTCAAATACTTTCAA
>JAJTHM010000049.1 GCA_021297855.1 Sphingobacteriales bacterium
AGATTAAGCCGATATGTTTTTTCTTTTTTGTGAGTATTAGAGTTGCCTCTTATATACCCACAAAAATAAGTGATTTCGAAATTATTACTCTAACAACTTATAAGCATTTTTATTTTTGATGTCTTAACTAAACGACATTGATAACTAATAGGTAATAACCCATACAAGGGGTAGTTGAAGATTGATAGTTAACGCTTCGTTGTAGGCGTTTCTCTCGACAATACCTTATTGTTTTATCAAATGAAATAATTTAGTCCTAATTACCTATTCATTATTAGTTATAAACCCTTTCCAACCTTGGAGGCCTCCTGTGTGGATGGCTACAATTTTTTCATTCTTAGAGAACTTGCCATTTTCAATTTCTTTGAATATACCAAACATCATTTTAGATGTATAAATCGGGTCTAGTTTTATTTGATAAGTCCTTTCGAACTCTATACAAAATTTTAATAACTCCGCAGGCAATTTTGCGAAGCCTCCGAAGGCATAGTCATAATTTATATTTCCTTGATCAGCTAATGAATAATCAAGATGTGCAGCATAGCCCATAAGTCTTTGATTTGGGGAAGTGTATGTTTCAATCCCTTTGTATGTGCCCAAGGTGCCGACAGGGGAACATATAATATCAAAGTCCTCAAGACCTCGTACCAATAATTCGAATCCTTCGTGGGCATATTCATTGCTTCCACCTTCTGGAATGAAAATGGACTGTGGATACAACTCCTTCATATCTTTTATTGTGCTATCCAATGCATTTCTCAATTTCTCTCGTGGATAAAAATGGAGAAGAGCACCTTTTTCCTTTAAATGCTTTAAAGTGTATCCATATTTATTCGGTTCATGACCTTTTATAATTACGACAAGATTTTTATCTAATAACTCTGGCAAAAATCCACATGCATATAAATAGTTAGAATAATTTCCCCCAATGGTGATAATATTTTTATAGTCTGAATCATTTATTCTTAATACGGATCCGTAGAGTTTTCTAATTTTATTTCCACTAAACTCAGAATGATTGAGGTAGTCTAGGTATATAAATAAATTTGTTTTAGGGAGCGATAACTTCGTTACATCTATCGCTATCAGACGACTAGCGTCAAATTCTAGGGAAGAAATAAACTGGCTCCACGGACTCATTTTATAAAAAAACTCAAAGGTAAGATGGTTTTCTATATAGTTTTGCGATTTTTAACAGAGAAGCTAACGAAAAAGGTATGTCAAAAAATTTATTGATCGTAGAGTCCCCAGCCAAAGCAAAAACTATTACCAAATATCTAGGTGGCGATTTTATCGTGGCATCGAGTTATGGTCATATCAGAGACCTACCTAAAAATAATAAAGCGATAGATATAGAGAATGGTTTTGTCCCAAGTTATGAAGTTTCGAAGGAAAAAGAAAAAGTGGTGTCTGAACTCAAAAAGCTAAAGAAAGAGGCTAAAGAAGTTTATCTAGCAACGGATGAAGACCGCGAAGGGGAAGCAATTTCATGGCACCTATGTGAGGTATTAAACTTAGATCCAAAAACGACCAAACGGGTTACTTACTCTGAAATTACTGAATCAGCCATTAAAAAAGCCATTGCCAATCCAAGAACAATCAATATGAATCTAGTCAATGCGCAGCAGGCTAGAAGAGTATTGGATAGAATTGTCGGTTTTGAAATCTCCCCTATTCTTTGGAGAAAAGTAAGACCCAACCTCAGTGCTGGAAGAGTGCAGTCTGTAGCGGTTAGAATTATTGTTGAGCGCGAGCGAGAGATACAACAGTTTCAAGCTAAGATGTATTATAAAGTGGCGGCTCTTTTTGATGAAAAAGACATAGAGGGCAAGCCTGTCAAAGTCAAAGCCGAAAGTGCCAAAGACCTCTCTACAGATGTAGAAGCTAAAAAAGTGGTAGAAAGTTTTGTAGGTGCTAATTTCAGCATTTCCAAAATTGAAAAGAAGGCAGGTAAGAAGTCTCCTGTAGCTCCTTTCACTACCTCTACCCTACAGCAAGAAGCATCTAAAAAAATGGGGTATTCTGTAGCTAAGACAATGCAGGTGGCTCAGAGGCTATATGAAGCAGGACATATCACATATATGCGAACGGATTCCGTCAATCTGAGTGATACAGCAATTAATGATGCACAAAAAGCTGTGGAAAAATTTTATGGCAAAGACTATCACAAAATGAGAAAGTACGCGAGCAAAATAGCCAATGCTCAGGAGGCTCACGAAGCTATAAGACCGACAGATTTTACCAAGAGCAGCGTAGATGCTGAGTCAGATGAGACGAAACTTTACGATTTAATTTGGAAAAGAGCTATCGCATCTCAAATGAGTGATGCCGCTATAGAAAATACAATAGTCACCATTGGCAACAATCAAAATGAAATAGACCTTATTGCCCGACAAGAGGTTGTGACCTTTGAAGGCTTTCTAAAAGCCTATATGGTAGAGAAGGATGAGGATGATGAAGAAAACACTGGCGGGTACCTACCTCCTATGAAAGAAGGTCAGGCAATGCAGTTGGCAAATTTAACAGCTACACAGAAATATTCCAAGCACCCTGCTCGATACAATGAAGCAAGCTTAGTAAAAAAACTCGAGGAATTGGGCATTGGTCGACCATCTACCTATGCTCCAACAATTTCAACAATTCAGAATAGAGAGTATGTTTTAAAAGATTACAGAGATGGAAAAAAACTTGATTTTCAAGTTTATAAATTAGAGAATAATCAAGTGAGCTTATTGACAGAATCCATGATCACGGGCGCTGAGAAAGCTAAGTTGTTTCCTACAGATATAGGTATGCTAGTCACAGATTTTCTAAAAATACATTTTGAAAAAGTCATAGACTATAAGTTTACTGCCAATATGGAAGAGGATTTCGATGAAATCTCCAATGGTAAGATTGAGTGGCAAAAAATGTTAGAAAAGTTCTACAAGCCTTTTCATGAAGAAGTAGAAATAACGCTCGAAACGGCAGAAAGAGTCTCTGGTGAGCGTAGTTTAGGCAATCACCCTGATTCAAAGGAGCCTATGATAGCTAGAATGGGGAGATTTGGACCTATGATACAAATAGGAGTCACGGATGAGAATAATCCAGACTTTAAGCCACGCTATGCGAGATTGAGAAAAGATCAAAGCATTGAGACCATCACTATGGAGCAAGCCTTAGAATTATTTAAACTGCCGCGAATTGTGGGTGAATTTGAAGGTAAGGAGCTCAAAGTGAATGTTGGACGATTTGGACCTTATGTCCAGCAAGGAACAGCTTTTACTTCATTGAAGAAAGAGGACGATGTCATGTCGATAGATTTGGAAACAGCCATTCAGCGCATAGTAGACAAGCGAGAGTCAGATGCTAAAAAGCTCATTCTTGATTTCCCTGAAGAAGGAATCCAGGTACTTCAAGGTAGATGGGGACCCTTTATCAAACAGGGTAAGGAAAACTATAGAATTCCTAAAGGAGAAGAAGCTGATAAATTAAGTTTGGATACGATTCTTGAAATAATCAAAGGCGAATCGAAGACTTCAACAACCAAATCCCCCAAGAAAACAGCGAAAGCTACTGCTAAAACAACTGCAAAAAAAACGGCTAAAACGACGAAGAAAAAGTAGTGAAGCGCCATTAATAGAAAGGTGCCTCGAGCCACCTTTCTACAAAATCAGTCTTTCAATTTCGTTGACTGCCAGTAGGTTAATCGAAATTGATTTCCTTTTCTTCTATACATCGATGAAAAGGCCAGTCGGATGCTAAAGGGCTGTTGCTCAAACAATCCATCTACCATTACCATACCGCGGAAGGTGACAGCATTGCGACTCATAGATGTCTTTCGTCGAGTCAAAAACTCAAACTTTTGATAGACTATTTTTCTAGTCGTTATAGAATAAATGAAACTATGTTTTGATTCTACCAAACCGTTTGAATGAATATAGAGTAAAGAATCATCTAGTAAAGAAAAAAGCGAGTTAGTATCCCCTATAATCATGCTTTGAAAACGCAAGGAATCCAAATTCACAACCTGACTATGTATTTCGCCTTTCAACAAGCTAAAACATAGACTAAAAAAAAGGTATTTCGACATTTTATTGATTTAAATTATATTTGCAAAAATAGTGACGAGAATGAATAGCAAGGAAGAGATTGTTAACAACTGGCTCCCAAGATACACAGGAGTCCCCCTCGAGGAGTTTGGCGAATACATTCTCCTAACCAATTTCATTGGGTATGTAGAGATGTTTGCAGATAAGTTTAAGGTGGAAGTTAAGGGAAAACAGAGACCCATGCAAACAGCTACTTGTGATAATATCACAATTATAAACTTTGGCATGGGGAGTCCCAATGCGGCGACTGTCATGGATTTGCTCAAAGCCATCAATCCAAAGGCTTGTTTATTTCTAGGCAAGTGTGGTGCGTTGAAATCCAAATTTAATATTGGAGATTTAATCTTGCCCATAGCTGCTGTGCGCGGCGAAGGAACTTCTAACGATTATTTCCCTGCGGAGTTGCCGGCCTTACCGGCCTTTGCCTTACAAAAAGCCATCTCTACTACCATTCGAGATTTCAATTTGGATTACTGGACAGGGGCCGTGTATACTACCAATAGACGCGTATGGGAGCACGATTTAGAGTTTAAGAACTATCTCACCAAGCTAAGAGTAGATGCGATTGATATGGAAACTGCTACCATATTCACCGTCGGTCATTTTAATAAAATTAGAACTGGTGCACTGCTTCTAGTCAGTGATAAGCCCATGGAGCCAGATGGCGTGAAAACGGAGAAAAGCGATACGAGCGTTACTGCCAGTTTTGTTGAAATGCATATGCAGATTGGTATAGAATCATTGAAGCAACTAATAAATAACGGACAAACCATCAAGCATTTGAAATTTTAAAATAAGTTTTAACCATGAAAGAAATTATTGAAAAAGTTAAAGGATATTTACCCTACATAGCGGGCTTAGCATTGGTAGCTTCGATCATATTTTATCCTGAGTTACAGGGGAAAAAATTGAGCGCCCATGATTCTGTCACTTGGTTTTCAGCCTCGAAGGAGTGGAAAGACTACGATGATAAAGGTGAACGCATTTTATGGACGAATAGAGTATTTAGTGGAATGCCTTTATACACAATAGCTGGTGACCTATCAGGGAATTTAGTTAGCTATATTTATGCGAAGGCTGTCAGTATACTTCCAAATAATATTGGCAATCTTTTTGCGGTTTTCCTTTGCGGTTTTCTTTCATTATTGCTGCTTGGCGTCAATAGAAAACTAGCGTTTATATGTGCTATTGCATTAGGCCTTAATACATGGATATTAGATTCTCTCTGGGCATCTCACCCAACAAAAATACTCTCCTTTGCATTTTTACTTCCAGTTTATGCAGGTTTTATAGCCTTTGTTAAGCAGAATAAGTGGATTGGACTCATTGCGATTATGCTAGGAATAAATATATCAATAGCCTATGGTCACTACCAAATAGTTTATTATGGAGTTATAGTATGTGTCTTACTCGCTATTTATTTTATCATTGAAGCCTTTCTAAACAAAACTGTTTTACCATTTATCAAAAAAGGATTATTAGTAATAGTATTTGTAGCCATTGGTGCTTTGCCAAATATTTCTACACTTTTGGTTGTAGAAGATTATAATAAAGAAACTATGCGTGGCGGGAAATCAGAACTCGTAAGACCTGACTCTAAGTCAACTGGAAAGGGTGGTGGACTGAATATTGATTACGCATTTAGCTGGAGTTATTCTTTTGAGGAATTATTAAATTTTATAGTACCTGATGCGGTAGGAGGTTCTAATAATTACAAAGTAAAAACCGAGAAGTCTAAGTTAGCACAGGCAATGAATCCTAATGAATCTGAACAAGTGATTCAATTTCTATATTGGGGAGTCCAGCCATTTACAGGTGCTCCCAATTATCTTGGATCTGTCATCATGCTTTTATTTATTTTTTCACTTTATTATTGGAAAAATAATCTCAAATACGCACTACTGGGTATTTTCGTGCTATCTATGTTGATGGGACTGGGTAGAAGTTTCCTTGGATTCAATGAAATTCTATTTAACTATTTGCCCTTATACAATAAGTTTAGAACACCGACAATGTCCTTTTCTATTCTTAATTCAATCGCCATCCTCACAATCGGAATGGCCTTAAACTCATTTTTTACAGATGAAAAGAATGAACATACAATTAAGTCATTGAAAAAGGCTGGATTGACCTACTTGGGGCTGATTATTTTGGGATATATCATGATTTCCAATGCGGGTTTTACTAGTGAAAATGATTTACAAACGTTTGACCAAAATAAGGATGCACTTAATCTAGCCATTGAGGACAGGGCTTCATTTTTGAAATCTGATGTTTTAAGATCTATACTATTAGCTAGTATTGCCATGATTGGCCTTTTCTATTTTATCAAAGATAAGTTTGCAAAAAAACACCTTTACATATTATTGGGCCTACTCGTATTCTTCGATCTATGGAGTGTTCATAAGCGCTATCTATCTGCCGAGGTTTTCCAAAAAGTAGAAAAACCTGAAGATCTAATTCCTAATGAAACTTATAATCAAGTTTTGGAACAAGACAAATCTCATTTCAGACTTTTCAATACCACAAGTCAAAGTGTGTTTAACGATAACACGGATGGATACAGATTTAGTAATGTCGGTGGATATTCACCTGCCAAGTTATACCGATACCAAGATTTGATAGACGTGCACCTTTCAAAAGGGAATATGCCTGTACTCAATATGCTCAACACGAAATATCTCATAGTAGGCACTCAAGATGGACAAAAAATGCCTCAACAAAACCCTGATGCTTGTGGCAATGCATGGTTTGTCAATGAGGTGAAATTCGCGAAGAATGCGAATGAAGAAATGGATTCCATAGGAACGTTTAATCCTAAAAATACAGCATGGATAGACCAGCGTTATAAATCAGAGACAAATTTTTCTACGAACTCAGATCCGAATGCTAGTATTAGTTTAATTAAATACCACCCAGACAATATGGAGTATCAATCCAATACCAAAACAGGTGGATTCGTCGTATTCTCTGAGATATGGTATAAAGGAAATGAGGATTGGAACCTCTATGTCAATGGAAAACCACAAAAGCTAGTGCGTGTCAATTATCTGCTTCGTGGAGCTTATATTCCATCGGGAAATAATAAAGTGGAAATGAAGTTTACCGCGACGAAACTCGGAAAATACAAAATGATAGGATATATAGGGAGTTTTATTATTTTCTTCCTATGCCTTGGTATCATTTTTTATATTAAGAAAAGGAGTACAGTGTCTAATGTATGACCGTAAGCGTATTCTAATTATTAATTACTACTGGCCCCCTTGTGGTGGACCTGCAGTTCAACGTTGGCTTGATTTTGCTAATCGCTTTGCCACAGATAAATTTGAAGTTCATATTCTGACAGTGAGTCCAGAAACTGCAACTTTTACTTCAATAGATCAAAGTCTAGTTAAAGAAATAAATTCATCTATTAAAGTTCACCATGCTGACGCTAGTGATTATTTTTGGTTGTATAAAAAATTCCTAGGCAAAGGCAAAGTGCCTGGAAATGCGCTAGCAGATGAAGATAATCCAAACGTATTAAAAAAAATAGCTCGATTCCTCAGAGGGAATTTTTTTCTACCAGACCCACGAAGAGGATGGAATGCTAATGCAAAAAAGGAAGCCCTATCTATAATTAAACAAGATAAGATTGATATAATAATTACTGCGGGGCCGCCGCAATCCACTCATTTAATTGGATTGGATATAAAGCGACAGTTTCCAAATCTATTTTGGATAGCTGATTTCCACGATTATTGGACCGACGTTTTCTTTCTAGATAAATTCTATCGTACTCGATTAGCTAGATGGGTGGATCGAAAATATGAGAAATCCGTTTTGATCAGCGCCAATCACGTATTAACCCATACGGATTATGGTCAAAAATTGTACTATGATAAAGTCAAAGGAGAAAGAACTCCCAATTTTATTAGCGTAGTTCGTATGGGATACGATGAACAAAAATTTAGAAACTTTGAAAAAACGGAGCCTAGTACCAGCTTTAAAATCACCTATACCGGCACATTGGCTGACTATTATGACCCTGAGTGCGTTTTAGATGCCTTGAATGATATTGTTGGGCTAAAAAATGGCTTAGACTTTGAATTGCATTTGGTCGGGATCATCTCACCTAAAATTAAAGCCTACATTGAAAAAACAAATTTAAAGAAGAAAACTTTTTTTCATGGATATATACCGCACAAAGAGTCAATAAGAATTTTGTTTTCTTCAAATCTACTTTTGCTTTTTAATCCCAATGTTAAAAATGATATTGGCATTGTGCCAGGTAAGATCTTTGAATACATGGCGACAGGTATACCCATATTAAGTATTTCATCGCATGGCAGTGAAAATGAAAAACTTTTAGAAAAGCACAAGGCAGGTGTTAATTTTGAAAGAAGTGAGCTTAAAGAATTGACTAAGTATTTCATTGAACTATTTGAAAGATGGTCGACAAGTACAAAGAAAATATCATTTCATACAAAGAAAGAAGTTGCGCATTCTCGAAAAGATGAATATAAAAAAATTAAGAGGGCTATTGAGTCCGATTAAGTAGTGCTTGTATTTAATTAGAATTTATATATTTCAATCGATGTATCTTTTGCTTTTTTGATTAAAAAAAATCATAAAATCGCATTATATCATAAAAAAATGATGCTGAAAATGTGGCTCCCTAAGCAATTAGTTTTCCATACGACTTAAGACTAAAGTTAATATATTTGTACAAAATTTAAGCCCAAGTAAATTCGCAGATTAATTTTCTCATTTTATAAACTGAGGCATAAAATCGTAATACAAGATGAATAGTATTTTAAGACAAATTTCATGGATAATTCGCTATCCACGGAAGTATTATATTTTTCAAAAATGTAGAAATCACTCTATGTTCGGACATCCAGCGTTTATAACAAATTTACTTTTATCAGATACAGTCCATCAACTGGATGGCAGCATAGTAGAGTGTGGTACATGGAGAGGAGGAATGTCTGCAGGATTCTCCTTAAACCTAGGCAAAAATAGGAAAGTGTTTTTATTCGATAGTTTTGAAGGATTGCCAGATGTAACCAAAAAAGATGGTGAAAAGGCGAAAGAATATCAAATTCAAACCAAGTTTGACCCTACATTCGGCCATAACAATTGCACAGCGGAAATTGAAAAAGCCCTACAAATTATGAAAACTACAGGTGCAGAGTTTGAGATAATAAAAGGATGGTTCGATGACACTATACCTAATTTTAATAAAGATATGAAAATAGCTTTATTACATTTAGATGGAGATTGGTATGATTCCACGATGGTTTGTTTGGAAAATTTTTACGACAAAGTTGTCCCTGGAGGAATCATCATATTAGATGATTATACGAATTGGGAAGGATGTACTAAGGCTGTGAATGATTTTTTAAGCAAAAATGATCTAGGCATTGCAATACGGCAATACAATAATTTAGTATCCTATTTTGTAAAACCATAAACATTATAATTGACTTAGTCTGTATTTTCTGATATGAATTAATTTTACCTAGAAATTATTGTTCTGTGTTGTAAAATAATTTTCTGTAGGCATTTTGAAATTTTTCACTCGAAAATCTATGTATATATTCAAAAGCATTATTTGAGACTTCGTTTAGTTTTTCTGATGACAACTCTGATATATTTCTTAGTTTCCCAATAGTTTCTTTTATCATCGCCTCCTCATCAAAAGTTTCATCTATTAAAAAGCCATTGACTTTATCCTGAATATGTTCTGGAATTGCGTCAACAGCTGGGACTAATGGAATTGCCCCCCATGACATAGCCTCCATGATGACTATCGGAAAACCTTCAAAGGCTGAAGTCATTAATAAGATATCCCCATTTTTATGGAATTCATACATTTCTTCGCCCCCATTAAGTTCACCATGATAAATTACATTAGCTTTCACTTGTTCGGTTAATTCATTCTCAAAACTACCGGCCAAATGAAACTCAAAAGGCAATTTAAGATTAAGCGACTCCTCGATTATCTTAAATAATATCCACAGTCGTTTTTGCCTTCCGCCTCGTCCTGCATAATAAACTTTTAAAGGGTAAGTATAATTTCTAAAGGTAAAGGATTGAGGGATATACTCCAGTCTATATTCAATTTTCACTATTCTATCTAGATAATTTAGTGGGATACCTTCTTGTTCATAGCATTTTTTAAACTTTTCAAAAAAGACATCCCCAATTATTATCCTTGAATCTATATATGAAATAAAAGGCGCCCAAACATATGTGAATACAGGATCATAGGCATGTATTAATTCAATTTTTCGAATTCCTTTTTTAATATGAGGCAATACTTTATAGCCAAAATTTGATTGTCCGTTAAATACTATAGGAGTTTCTTTTTGATTATTAATATACCCACTAATTATTCCTCTATAAATAAAATTCATAAAGTAAATCCATTTACAATCTGTCCATCTACTAATTTCATGAATTGTAGAAAATGAATTATGAAAGAAATGTCTCATGCCATTATTAGCAGATTTTTTTGTGAAAAAAATTATACTTTTTTTGTCTGGAAATGATTTGACTATCTCAGCATTAATTCTTTCAGCGCCTCCAATTGTATAAAATGGGAAGATAAAAAAAATATCATAAGATTGATCTAGCGGTTTCAGTTTAGCAATCATTCTACCTAGAAACACAAAAGGCTTCATAATTAACTCCTCGACGAATCGTTTAAAAAGAAAGATTTGATACTTTTGCATTAATTTTTTACTTTTCTACACAAAACAAAATTACTTATGTACAGCTTATCTTTAAATAATTTTTTGAGTATCCTTTGTTGACTTAATATCCCTAAACAATTCAATGGAAATATAGTTACAAGCAGTAAAACATATTTAAGAAAGGGAATTCTTGAAATATAATTATTTAAAAAAATATTTAGAAGTTGGATGATTGCGGTGACATCCATTCCACTTTTCTTGAAATAAATGATTTCAAAGTTATGCCTTTTTAAAATAGTTGTGAGTCCATAACTCGTATATCTAGCAAAATCATAAGGAGCTTCATGTTCACCAAGAGAAAAAGGACATGTAATAAATAATTCACCGTCAGGTCTAAGAACCCTTCCTATCTCAGAAAGCACGATATCAATATCAAATACATGCTCAAACACCTCGGTGCAGACACAATTATTTATTGAATTATTCTCTAGATTGATCTTCTTACCATCATACTCTATGTCAGTAACTGATTTATGTCCAAGAAATCTATCTGATGGAAAATCTAATCCAATATAAGTCGTATTTTTTAAAAACAAAGATTCATAAGGCTTACTCCCACAACCAAAATCCAAAACTACACCTGTAAATCTATCAGCAATAGATTTAACTTCTTTGTAGATATTTCTTTTTATTAAATACTCGGAACTAAAGAAAATAGAATAGTTGGTCATATCTAAAATTTACTGATCTTATTCTTGTTTAAGAGATATTTATATAGTGCCTGAGCATACTTCTGTATACTTAGCTTAAGTATCCAAAAAAATGGAGATGAATTAAACCTATCAAAATAATACTTATTTACCCCTTCGTAGTCAAAATAACCAGGGTATTTACTTTGGATATATTCTAAATTATTATCTCTTTCCTTTTTAGAATAACTTCGAATCATAGAATCCGAGAGTACTCGGTATTTTTGGACAGTTTGATTTAAATAATGCAACTTATGCTGATACACGCAAAGCCGAAGCCACAATTCCCAATCTTCCATTCCATGCTTTGGCATTTTATCGTCATAACCTCCAAGTTCTTTTAGGGTTTCTTTTCTAAATAGAGCACATGCATCTATATAATTGTATAAACTTAATGTTTGGAATACTATGGGGCCATTATGTATATTTCCTGTTTTGGCTCCAAACATTTCTGAGTTTCCATACGCAGCAGTGTAATCAGGGTTGTTTTCAAGAAAATCTATGCCATCAGTTAGATAAGCCTCAGTTAAAAGATTATCAGAATCTAATGGAAGAAAGTACTTCCCTCTAGCTAGTTCTAGTCCACGGTTTCTTGTGCGAGCTAAACCCATATTATCGTGACATACCAGTTGTATATTTGGATTTTTAGATACTATTTCTTCCAATATAGTATTTGTATGCATATCTGTAGAACCATCATTTAGGATAATAATTTCATGTATTTCGAAATCTATTACATTTAATACGCTTTGAATAGTCTCTTCAATATAAATTCCATGATTATAACATGGAATGACAATGGAAAGTAGCATCAAAAAATATTTTTGAGAAAGACCTTTAGGCGATATAGCATAAAGAGTATCGTCTCTTTGATTGAATCTAGCCTATTTGATTTATAAACATAGTAATTATACATATCTGGATGAATTCTATCTGGATTATACTTTGGAACATAATTAGCAAATAACCTTTGTAAATCGTTAGAATCTTTTCTAATAAATAAAATAGTGTTTTGTCTATACCAGGCATCAATCTTACTATTATCCCAAATGCTATCTCTTAATATATCGATTGCTCGATAGTTGTTTTTATCAAATAACTTAATCCAGTATGATTGCCATTGCTCATTTACGTGGTCGGTACCTTGTTGATTTGGTATAGCTGCGGAAAATAATACGACATCTCCGTGATTGACCAAAGACTCAATGAATATATCGGCAGAACTTTCTGGCAAATGCTCTGCTACTTCCATGCTTATTACTAAGTGAAATTTTGAATTCAAATCAAATCCTTTCTTCAAATCTTTGGCAATAAACTTTTCTACTGGGATTAGTAGTTTATTCGTTTCTAGGACATAACTTCCGTCTATGCCAATATAATTATCATTGCATAATTCCGAATAGGCTTTTGACCATGCCCCATTCCCACATCCTACATCCAAAAAACTTTGAAATTTATAGTGCTTTTGGAGCTCTTGCAAAATTTCAATTGCAGAATTAGATGAACCTAGCTCCCTATCAGAATAAAAGTTGCGATTATACCTCATGTTTGAAACTATTATATGCTATTATAGACCCATTATTATCAAATCTAAAAGCAATCTCGACAAATTTACTCATTTTTTTTCTAAAATCTTGTTTTTCTCCATCGACGTAAAATAGAAAGAATCCTCCACCACCTGCCCCTAACAGCTTCCCTCCAACTGCACCGCTCTTCAAGGCAATCTCATACATTTCGTCTAAATGATTATTTGAAATCGCTGATGATAGTTTCTTTTTCGCCAACCAAGTGGAGTTTAATAGCTTGCCAAACTCTATCAATGACACAGAATCGTCTGACAAAATATTCATGCCTTCCTGAACCATGTTGTAAATATCTTTCAACTCCACCATAACCTTCTTTTCCTTAGTCTTTTCTACCTGTTCTTTTAGGACTTCTGTCGCGAATCTGCTAATTCCAGTGTAATACAGCAATAAGTTGCTTTCCAATAATGCTTTGCGATCATTTTTCATAACAACAGGCTGAATTTCATATCCTGAGCGAGAAAGCTTCATATAGTTCAGCCCCCCAACGGCAGCAGCTAACTGGTCTTGAACTCCTACATTTTCTTGCAAAACGTTTTTTTCTATAAAAATAGCTTCTTTGGCATACTCAATTTGACTCTTAACTTTACCCTGATAGGCATATAAGCCGTTCAACAAACCAACCGTAAAACTAGAGCTACTGCCTAAGCCTGTTCTTGCGGGTAAATCACTAAAAATATTAATATCTAATCCTTCGTTTATATTTAAATAGCGCAGCGTTTCACGCACAGATGGATGATCTATTTCATCTATGGAATTGCACAATTCAACCTTTTTATAGGCTATTCTGTACTTCTCGTCTAATAGTCCGCCAATTTTATTTATAGTAATATAAACATACTTGTCAATTGTGGTGCTTAAGACACAGCCTCCAAACTCATCAAAGTACTCAGGATAATCCGTTCCTCCGCCAAAAAAGCTTATGCGTACTGGGGTTTTTGAAATAATCATTTGCTAAAACTGAATTTCTGGAACTTCTCCTTGAATAATTAAATTGCCCTCTGTAGCGCCTTTAATAAAATCAATGCTGACTCCTGGTGCTCGCTCCAAAAGATAAAAACTCCCGTCTTTGATATCTAGGACCGCTATATCTGAAACTATTTTTGTCACACATTTTATCCCGGTCAAAGGCAATGAACAATGTTTTAGTAGTTTAGATTTGCCATCTTTTGAACAATGCTGCATCGCTACAATTATATTTTTGGCACTAGCCACGAGGTCCATGGCTCCTCCCATACCTTTTACCATCTTCCCTGGTATTTTCCAGTTGGCTATATCTCCATTTTCGGAGACTTCCATAGCCCCCAATATCGTTAAGTCAACTTTCTGTGCACGAATCATTCCAAAACTAGCGGCGCTATCAAATATCGACGAACCAGGAAGGGTCGTTATGGTTTGCTTACCCGCATTGATTAAATCAGCATCCTCCTCGCCTTCAAAGGGAAATGGCCCCATCCCCAACAATCCATTTTCACTTTGCAAAACTACTTCTATATTACTTGGTATATAATTGGCCACCAAAGTAGGGATACCGATTCCAAGATTTACATACATCCCATCTTTCAATTCTCTGGAAATTCGCCGAGCTATCTGCTCTTTAGTCAACATATAATTTATTTAAACTGAACAAATGTAGCAAAAAATGCCATAATTAAACCGAAAAATAATAAGAAATTCTTGGTCCGATAACTGCGTATTTCAAACAAGAAAGGCAATAAATAGAAACTAGCTAAAATCATTACTAAAAAATAGGCCTTGTTTCCCGCAACATTAAAAAGAAGATAAACCGACAGGACAGATAGAAAACAAAAGAATAAATAAATATAGAATTTTCTCGTATTTATGGTGAATGAGTTAACAATCGGAAAGGTCAAAAACGCAGATAGGACTGCAATACCGAATAATAGCCACTCCCAGTTGGACAACAAGTTATAACTCACTAAAAAATAGGATGAAATAAGTTTAATAAATACGCTTTCTAAATTGAAAAGAACCAATATACTTGTCAGAATCACTAAAGGGGAAAAAAATCCAATAATCAAAGCAAGTAAATCTCTAAATCTGCTTTTGCCAAAAATAACCAAAGCAAAAATTATTGGCAATAGAAAGAATATCATACTAGAAGAAATGAATATGGATACTGTGAAAACAAAGCCCAGATTAAAAAAATTGGCAACAGTATCCTTCCTTTGATCCGTATGAATCAAAGACAGAGATAAAATTAAAAACAAGAAACCAACCAATACATGTTCTAGACTATATGGGAAAATAAAAGCTAGAAGAGTATTTACCCCAAAGACGAACTGAAAAACCAAACCCGCTTTGGAATGATAACTAAAATGCTTGTATAACAGAGAAAAAAAGTAGAAGCAAAAAAGGACAATAGTGAAAATAAGACCCTTTAAAACGTTTATGTTCCAACTAGTACTGTCGATAATATGATTGAACAAAAATGAACCTTCATTATCTAAATTCAGTTCGCCAATAAAAAAGACTTTTAAGCCAATTAAAAGAATTAAAAGTGAAAAAAAAAGGTATGCTATTATTGATTCTTTTTCAAATAACTTAAACATACCGAATTAGGTCGTTGAGATTAATTCTTGTTGAGGTCTTCTACCAACTCATTAGTGATATCCCTATTTCTATCAAAATAGAGTATCATTCCATTCGTCGTATAACCCATAACGACATCACAGTTGTATTTTGATTTATTTTCGTTGAAGTATTCTTCAACTTTCTTATATAAATCTTTAGTCGCCTTATCCATTTTATCAGCCAAATTCTTTGCCATGCTTTGTTCCTCGGTCTGCAAAGCACCCATACGCGACTGCAATGAACCCATCTGAGACTGAGCCTGTTGCTGACTTATTTGTCCACTTTGAGCTTGTTGCATAATTTTAGCATACTCATTTTGCAAACTTCCTGCTTTTGTTTCCAATTGCTTTTTTGATGCTTTTTGACTGGCTTCTATTTCTGCTTTGAATTTTTTATAATCCTCATATTTACTAAAAAAGGTATCTATATTAACGAAGGCCACCTTGCTGCCCTGTGCACTTGCCATATCTTTTGCCGTCGGATTCAATTTGACACTTGGTGATGCGGATTTAAAGTGAAGAAAAAATAATACGGCTACAGCTACTCCTAATACTCCTAGTATGATGTTTGTTAAAGTTGAATTATTCATTTTTTGTGTTTTTAGGTGCAAGCTGCACAGAGCAACTTACGAGAATTAAAATTTATTATTAGTTAATATTTATACGGTCAATATCTCTTTTTCCTTGACCTCAAGGACCTTATCTACTTTCACAATGAACTCGTCAGTGAGTTTTTGTATCTTCTCTTCGCCTCCTTTCATCATATCTTCTGAAACTCCATCGGACTTCAGTTTTCTAATGCTTTCATTATGTTCTCGACGTATATTTCTTATGACCACTTTTGACTTTTCTGTTTCGGCCTTCGCTTGCTTTACTAAATCTTTTCTTCGTTCTTCGGTAAGTGGAGGCACCGCTATGCGTATGACCTGACCATCGTCTTGCGGATTCAAGCCTATGTTAGCTTGCATTACCGCTTTCATAATGGCCTGAATTTGACTTTTATCCCAGGGTTGCAATACGAGCATTCTAGCATCAGGGGTTGAAATGCTGCACACGGCTGACAGCTGTGACATAGAGCCATAAGCTTCTACCAGAATACCATTGAGCATAGACGGATTGGCTTTACCTGCTCTAATTTTAAGCATCTCTTCTTCCAAATGTTCTACTGCTCGATTAAATTTTGATTTGGCGTCATCTATAATACTGCTGATATCTGACATGTTGTTCGTTTTTTCAGTTATTTATTTAGTTTTTTCAATTAGTTCAATTGAAGTTTCTTACTTGAATCTTGTCACTTTTTTTTAATCATTGAGTTTTAAAACTGCCAAAAATGCCTCTTGGGGTACTTCAACTTTCCCGAACTGACGCATTTTTTTCTTTCCCTTCTTTTGCTTTTCGAGAAGTTTTCTTTTACGAGAAATATCGCCACCATAGCACTTCGCAGTCACATCTTTTCGCATAGCAGAAATCGTTTCTCTCGCAATAATTTTCATGCCAATAGCAGCCTGAATAGCAATCACAAATTGTTGTTTGGGTATGAGCTCTTTTAATTTTTCACACAATTTACTGCCAAAACCATAGGCTTTATCACGATGAATCATACTAGAAAAAGCATCTACATTTTCTCCATTGAGTTTGATATCAAGCTTTACCAAGTCTCCAGGTCTAAATCCTATTAACTGATAATCAAAGGATGCATAGCCCTTGGAAATAGATTTCAATTTATCATAAAAGTCAAATACAATCTCCGCTAATGGCATTTCAAACTGAAGTTCTACCCGTGTCGGAGTCAAATAGTGCTGATTTTGTAAAATTCCTCTCTTCTCCATACACAAATTCATCAAACTACCTATAAACTCAGGTTTGGTGATTATTTGTGACTTTATCCAAGGCTCCTCTATTCTATCCAATGTAGTCACATCAGGCAGTTCTGCTGGATTGTGCAGATACATAGCTGTTTCTTTATCTTTGCTCAGATAGCAATTATAGCTCACCTGAGGAACGGTAACTATGATGTTTTGATCAAATTCACGCTCGAGTCGTTCACTCACAATTTCCAAATGTAAAAGTCCTAAGAACCCGCATCTAAAGCCAAAACCCAATGCGATTGAAGTTTCAGGCTCATAAACCAAGGACGCATCATTTAATTGCAGTTTCTCCAAACTATCTCGCAAATCTTCAAAATCATCTGAGTCGATAGGGTAAATACCCGCGAAGACCATGGGTTTGACATCCTCAAATCCCTTGACACTCTCCGTCGACGGATCACTAGCTAGTGTAATAGTATCTCCTACTTTGATTTCTTTTGCTTGTTTGATACCTGTAATGATATAACCCACATCGCCTGGACCTAACACATCTTTTATCTCAGGCTTCAATCTTAAGATACCTATTTCGTCTGCGTTGTAATCTTTCTGTGTAGCTAAGAATCTAATTTTATCATTCTTCCGCAACGTGCCATTAAAAATTCTAAAATAGGCAATCACTCCTCTAAACGGATTGAAAACAGAATCAAAAATCATAGCCTGAAGCTTAGCTCCTTCTGTATATTTAGGTGCTGGTATTCTTTCAATCACTACTTTTAAAATACCTTCAATACCAATGCCTGAGCGACCACTAGCCTCCAAGATTGATTCTCGTTCACAACCGATGAGATCGACTATCTGATCTTTTACCTCTTCGATCATAGCCCCATCCATATCTATTTTATTGACTACGGGTATAATTTCCAGGTCATTTTCCAATGCCAAATAGAGATTAGAAATAGTCTGCGCTTGTATGCCCTGAGTCGCATCTACTAGAAGCAATGCCCCTTCGCAGGAAGCTATCGATCTAGAAACTTCATAGGAAAAATCTACGTGACCAGGTGTGTCTATCAGATTAATGGTATAGTCTGTACCTTCAAATGGGTAGTCCATCTGTATGGCATGACTTTTAATGGTTATACCTCTCTCTTTCTCTAGGTCCATATCGTCAAGAAGCTGATCCTCTCGCTCTCTCTCGGTAATGGTGTTGGTAAATTCTAATAGTCTGTCTGCCAAGGTAGATTTACCGTGGTCAATATGGGCGATAATACAAAAATTACGAATTGGCTTCATTTGGGTTGGCAAAAATAGGGTTTTATCTCGATACTAATCAGGAAATTTCTTGATTTTCTTGATTAGTCCAATCAGAAGAATTTAAAATAGCTTAGAAAATCTGTATAATTATGCCGACAGACTAATTTTTAAAAAGTTTTTTACACAACACTCGTGACTTAGACAAAGTTGATACGACAAGACCATTAATTCCACCTTAGACAAGGAAGATAACCATCTCAAAAAGAATCAAATAGGAGCATTAAATCAGATTAATTTCCCTAAATATACTGCTGAAAGTAATATTAAAACAATAGATTCAGCGAGCTATAAGTCAATTTTTAATCTATTTTGATGAATAAAAAATTAGTTTTATGCCGCTGAAAGTACATATATTTGCATAGATTCAGCAACGTATAAATATATATTTATGGTAGGAAGATATGAGGAAATTTCAATATTTAACGATCTACTAAATTCTGGAAAGTCTGAATTGGTATTAGTTACGGGACGAAGAAGGGTGGGAAAAACCTATATGATTCGTCAAGTATTAAAGGAAAATATTTGTTTTGAATTTATAGGAACTCAATACGGAGAACCCAAAAACCAATTAGAAAAATTTTCAGATAAACTAAATCATTATTTCCCTAAACTAAAAACTAAAAAAAACTACCGAAATTGGACACAAGCACTTCAATCCTTATCCGAAGGAATGGAGACATTAAGAAGGTCAAAAAAGAAGCGAGTGGTCTTTATAGATGAATTCCCATGGATAGCGCAGTCTAAATCAAAATTTCTTCAAGAATTTGACTATTGGTGGAATTCGTGGGCATCACAGCAAAATATCCTAGTAGTCATCACGGGTTCTGCTACCTCGTGGATGATAAAAAAAATCGTAGAAAACAAAGCGGGCCTTCACAATCGGATTACACAGCGCATTCATCTCAATCCATTTACATTAGCGGAGACTAAGCTGTTTTTAGAATCAAAAAAAATCAATCTAGACTACTATCCTATTCTTCAGCTCTATATGGTCACAGGAGGGATTCCTTACTATCTTGAAAATATCAAAAAAGGAGAATCCGTGGCTCAAAATATCAATCGTATCTGTTTTTACAAAAATGGGCTATTGAGAAATGAATTTCAGAATTTATATCACGCTTTATTTGAAAAAGCCGAAAATCATATAGAAGTCATTAGAGCCTTAGCTACCAAATGGAAAGGACTGACAAGGCAGGAAATCATTCAATCGACTCGACTCAATGATGGCGGAGGATTGAGCACCATATTAGAAGAACTCGAAACCTGTGGCTTTATCTTAAAAATAATGCCTTATCAGAAAAAAACGAAGGATGCTCTCTATCGATTAATCGATGAATATAGCTTATTTTACATTCATTTTATCGAAAAATCAAGGGTATCTGACAAGAATGTCTGGCTTCAAAAATCAACTACGCAGCCATTTAAAATCTGGCAAGGATATGCTTTTGAAAATCTTTGTATGCGTCATCACGAAGCGATTAAGACCGCACTGGGAATTAGCGGCATATTTTCCGAGATATCTTCTTTTTATCACAAAGGAAACGCTGATACCAATGGCTTTCAGATAGATATGCTCATAGATAGGGCCGATAATACGATGAATATCTGTGAAATGAAATTCTATACGAGCGAATTAGTCATTGACAGAGCTTTTGCGGAAACTTTAAGAACTCAAACCGCTCAATTTCAACAAATTTCTAAAACGAAAAAGCTACTATTAAATACGCTCATTACGACCTTTGGAGTCTTATCGAATGAGCATAGCTTGTCCCAAATAAACCATATTATTACAGCGGATAAATTATTTAGCTTGGAAAGATTTAATTGATGTGTAAATTTGCCAATAGAATGTAAAAACATATGACTTTCCAGAATTCACTTTCCTTCGCCCAATCGCTCGATCAAGCCGACCAATTAAAGAACTACCGAGACCAATTTATTTTCCCACAGCATGATGGAAAGGACGTTTATTATTTCACTGGAAATTCACTGGGTCTACAGCCTAAGAAAGCTAAGCAATATATCTTGGAAGAGTTAGAAGACTGGGGAAAATATGGTGTCGAAGGGCATTTTCAGTCGAGAAGAAACTGGTTTGGCTATCATCATTTCCTCACAGATAAAGCTGCTAAAATAGTAGGGGCAAAAACAGAGGAGGTAGCAGTTATGAATACACTCTCTGTCAATCTAAACTTGCTCATGGTTTCTTTTTATAGGCCACGAGGGCAGCGAACTAAAATCATGATGGAAGCTGCGGCCTTCCCTTCAGACCACTATGCCGTGCAGCAGCAGGTTAAGTTTCATGGATTAAATCCGAAGGATGATATCATTCTGCTTCATCCAAGACAAGGTGAATATTGTATTCGGACAGAAGATATTTTAAATCTAATAGAAGAAAATAAGGATGAACTTGCCCTCGTTATGCTCGGTGGGGTCAACTATTACACAGGTCAATTCTTCGACCTAGAGACTATTACTAAAAAAGCACATGACGTAGGAGCCATCGCTGGCTATGACTTGGCACATGCTGCAGGAAATATTCTTTTGAAACTACATGAATGGAATGTGGATTTTGCCTGCTGGTGTAGTTATAAATATCTAAACTCTGGGCCTGGTGGTGTCGCTTCTATTTTTGTGCATGAAAAGCATGGCAACAATCCAGACCTACCTCGCTTTGCGGGCTGGTGGGGCAATGAGGAGAAAGACCGCTTCCTGATGAAATCAGAATTCATACCGGCTACAGGAGCTAGTGGCTGGCAACAATCCAATGCACAGATATTTTCCATGGCTGCGCATTTAGCTTCCCTAGAAATGTTTGAACAAGCGGGAATAGAAAATCTCCGCACCAAAAGTGAGCAGATGACAGGCTATTTAGAAAATTTGCTCAAAGAAATTCCGCAAATAAAAATCATCACACCTAGCCATCCTGTGGAACGTGGCTGTCAACTCTCCTTGATAGCTCTCGACAAACCAAAAGAACTTTTCAAGTATTTACAAGAAAATGGTATCATCACCGACTGGCGCGAACCCGATGTCATCCGTGTAGCTCCTGTGCCTCTTTACAATAGATACGAAGACTGCTGGGTGCTGGTGGAGAAGATAAGAGAGTTTTATAAATTATAATCTCCTCTCCATTTGAGAATTTTATTTTCGTTCCTGATTCTTTTTAGCTTCTCCCCATGTCAAGGTCAGGAACTATACCATAGAATACTAAATTCAGACAATGGGCTACCTAGTAATAAAGTGCATAATGTCTATGAGGACTCCAAAGGCTATATCTGGTTCGGAACTGAAAATGGCGTCTGCCGATGGGATAGCAAAAACTTCGTGACCTATACTATCAAAGATGGCTTACCCAATAATGAAGTCCTCGTCATCTTCGAAGACAGCAAAGGCAGAATCTGGTTTTCTACCTTTAGCAATGAACTCTGCTATTTACAAAATGGTACTATCTTTAATAGGAAAAATGATAAACGCTTAGAGAAAATAAGCATTATCAAAGGGGGGAAGCTCTGTGAGCATAAGGGTGCGATATATTATTTTAATTATCCAACAGGCTTGCCACAAAAGTTTAACGTAAGTTCTTTGAAGAATGAGAACAGTAATATTAAAAATATAGCTATTGGTAGTCCAGAAATTAGATTTTGGAATAATGATATTGTAAGTTATGGAGGGAATAATGAAACTGGCAAATTTTCTTCTTTTATAATATATGACAGTATTTATTGTCATTTTCAAAACTGGAGAATGGATTTTGAATCGAAAAATACTCTGAAGATTATTGATAATAATTCGAAGACATTTTCAAGCGTTCAAATAGATTCAATGCTTCCGTTTTTAAAGAAACAGATTCCAAATTATAGGTTTTACAGTAACATAATTAAAGATAGTTCTGGTATGTATCTAAGTAAAAAGGAAATTCAAGAAACTCATAAAAACTACAAACAAAATCCAATAGTGGGTAGTGAAAATAGTAGAGTTCGCTTTTCAGGAAATTTCATTTCTGATTTACACCAATTTCAAGAGTTCTCTTCAGATCTGGTGTTTGTAAATAAAACTAATCTTCAAACTAAAAGTCATAAAAATTTGAATTTTGACTATGATTTAAATCATTCAAAAATCCTAAACAATAAAATATTTATATTAACCCAAGACAACACATTGTGGTTAAGCAATTTAAATATTCAAAATTTTAAATCGAACACAGACCAACAAAATTCAATTCACAAGCTCTTCCTTTTAAATAATAAACTATATCTACTCTATAATAATGGAGTGATAAAAGATTTATATACTAACAAAACAAATCGAGTCTTAACTGATGGCAAACTTTATAATCTTGACTTCGGTGAAAATAATCAGCCAATAGCCACTTCATTCCGCTACATTGTTAATATAAAAACAAATACATCAATCACAAATTTTCCTTTTGTTTCAAGCCTATTCAAAGGCTTCTCCTACTCACCTAAACACAAACTATATACCATTAACAACAGTAGTCAGGGATTATATATCCAAGACTTAAAACAAAAAGCCACTAAGATTTCAGATTTAACTACTTATACTTCTTTTATCGATTCTCGCGATAGGCTGTGGATAGGAACGGTGAATAAGCTCTATGTGACCAATACATTTCTACCAAAAGTAGAAGGCGAAAAAGAAGTAAAACTCAATAAGGACTTTGATATATTTTGCTCTGAAATTAAAGAGGATGCAAAGGGGAATATCTTTTTTACTACCAATGATGGCGTATATGTCATCGACAAAAATGATAAAAAATATCATATAGATGAGAAGAACTTCCTCAGCTCTAATGAATGTGTCACCCTCAAACTAGACAAGCAAAATCATAGTTTCTTCGTAGCGACGAGAAATGGAGTCAATCATATCGGCTATCATATTCATAATGGACAATTGAAATTTAGCGTCATCAATAAATTTTTCAAAGAGGATGGTCTGACATATAATGAAATCAAAGATATTCTAATAGACGGAGACTCACTCTGGGTTGCCAGTGCCAAAGGCTTAGATTTGATTTCCGATAAAAATTATAGACCCGATAGTCTCAAAATACCGGTGCATTTTAATAAGATTATTATAAATGATAGTATCTGGAAATTAGATACATTTTATCATCTAAATCATAATCAAAATAACCTCAAAATCGATTACTCAGCGATCTACTATCAGCGGAGAGAGCGCCTAGATATCCGCTATCGACTTATCAAGGATGGGGATACGTCCGAAGGTAAAATAGAAAACTCTGTACTACAATTATTTTCCCTTGCTTCGGGTAGCTATACGTTGCAGATTTATGCTTATGATAGAGATTACCCTTATATCCATAGTGAATATCGCACTTTGCGTTTTGAGATTTCTCCTCCATATTATAAGACGTGGTGGTTCTATTCATTGATTTTGCTCGGCGCATTGAGTATTCTAGGGGGATTGATGTGGTATAGAAATAAAAACAAACTAGAGCAGGTAAAACTCAAAGGTGAACTCAATAAGTATAAATTGCAAGGATTGCAAAACCAGATGAATCCGCACTTTGTCTTTAATTCTATGAGTACGATACAAGATTTAATTCTAACAGAACAAAATGTCGATGCCTTAGATTTTATCTCCGATTTTAGCCATTTGATGCGTACCATGCTTCAAAATTCGAGAAATGAGACTATTTCATTAGCGCAAGAAATCAATTTTTTAAAGCGCTACATAGAGCTGGAACAAATCCGCTATAGCCATACGTTTGATTATAAATTTGAAACAGAAATTCCAGAAGATGAGTTAAATGATATTTACATTCCCACCATGATGATTCAGCCAATAGTAGAAAATGCCATAAAACATGGGGTATCCAATCTTAAAGAGCGCAGAGGACTAATTGATATTCATTTTTCATTGGATAGCGAAGAGACTTATCTAACGGTGAATATCATAGATAATGGTCAAGGTAAATCTTCTTCGAAATCTAAAAATCATACGTCTACTGCCATCAATGTAATACAGGAAAGACTCAACATCTATACGAAAAATAACAGAAAAGGGCAATATAAAGTAGAATATAGTGATAAAGGCACCAGGGCAGAATTAATACTTCCAATTTGATAAAATTATTTCCTTAACATAAATATCTAAGTAAAATGAGAGCTATAATAATAGATGACGAAGAGAGAAGTAGAAGGATATTAAAGAGCTTTATCCAATCATATTGCCCTATTGTCCAGTTGGTGGGTGAAGCAGAAGACATTGATTCTGCTTATGATGCTATACTCAAATCTAAACCAGAACTGGTGTTTTTAGATATAGATATGCCTCCTTATACAGGTTTTGACCTCTTAAAAAAATTTGATAGTATCCCATTTGAGATTATTTTCGTTACGGCTTATGATTACTATGCTATAGATGCCATTAAATTTTCTGCGCTATACTATATTCTCAAACCCATCAAAGTAGAAGAACTCAAAGCTGCTATAGAAAAAGCTTCCATTAAGCTAAATAACCACTCCGATGTCACCACAAAGTACATCAAGCAACTCAATCCCTCATCCATAGATAGAATAGTAATCAATACTATGAAAGATTCTAACCTAATAAGCCTCGAAGACATACTGTATATAGAATCGGAAAATATTTACAGTACTTTTCATCTAGTCAGTGACAAAAAAATCACCTGCAGTCAAAAGAATCTGAGCGACTATGAAGAATTGCTGAGTGATAAAGGTTTTTTCAGAACTCACAGATCCTTCCTAGTCAATTTGAAAAAAATTGAATCCATCTTAAAACAAGAAGGTGGGGAAATATTACTTAAAAATAAAGTCTCCCTGCCATTAGCAAGAAGAAGAAAAGAAGATTTTTTGAAAGTGTTTGGTAATTAATGGATTGATATATGTCTAATCCAATAATCATTTTCTATGATGGGCCATGCGGATTATGCAATCGATTAGTCAACCGACTATTAAGGTTAGATTATAAGAAAAGATTAAAATTTTCACCCTTACAAGGACAAACCGCTAAAACTATACTACCTAGGGGATTATCCGAAGATTTAAATACTATGGTATTTTTAAAAGATGGAAGACTATATACTAAATCGGATGCTGCATTAGAAGTACTGAAAACCCTTGGTGGTGTTTTTTCCTTGTTTTATATTTTCAAACTCATTCCACGAGGTATCCGAGATTCCATCTATGATTTTGTTAGTAAAAATAGAATTCGATGGTTTGGCACATTAGACGGCTGCCGAATACCAACGAAGGAAGAGCGAGACCGATTTTTAGACTAATCCATATCGACTACTTTTATTATTTCTTCATTTTTTTTCAATATAAGCTTCCCGTCTTTAAGTTCGAATTCGTCGCCTTCCTTGCCGCCTATTTTTATGGAGGTTCTAGTAGATTTTATACCGTATGTATTTCTGTAATAGCCCAATTTCACTACGTTGCATTGCGCTAAACATAAATATCCACGGTATTTACCACTGTAACGAAACAAAACAGATTGAACTATTTAGTTTGTAACATTGGTATTACACGGACATCATCTGCATTTCCATTCGCTAATTCTCTATCACTACAATCTATACATTCTAGTCCGTCTTCTTTCATTTCCCAGGTGTGATTGACCATATAATCATCGAACATATTATGCTTATTTTTAATATCATAGATTAGATTTTTTGCACTGTTCGATAAATAAACTTTTTTACCGATAGGTATATATAAAGTATATCGAACACGTTGATTTCTGAATATAGGTCTTTCTCCCAGTACTTGAAATAATCTATCTATATATAAACTACTATCTGTTTTGATGATATTCACTTGGATAGATTTAGCTAAACCATGTGCAAATTCATCTGATTTTCCGTTTGATTTTTGGAGCTTCAAAAGATAAATGTCGTCGGTAGTTGATTGCTTAATATTCAGTTCAGTATTTGGAATGACTAATTTACCCTCTTTCATCTTCTGTCCATTGACAGTGATATAATTATTTTCTAATTCATAACTTAAATCTTCATTGGAAGATATTTTCAATACCTTGGAATTGTTATTTAAAGCTATTTTTTCTTCGTAAATACCGTCGTAAGACACTTGACTGACCCACATCTTAATGACATAACTTCCTAGAAATAGCCCTAAAATCCATAGCCCAAGTAAAATAAGCTTTGCTGTACTATTGAAGAGCGTTTTTTTAGTCAAAATTCTAACCCCCAAGACAATCATGGCTAAGGCAGGAATTCCAATGACCATAAAAGCGGCGATTATAGTTGTAACAAATAATTTCCCATCGTCTATAAGGTAGTTTTTCATTTGGCTAAACTCATTTCCTAGATGCAACCAATCTAAATTAGACTGCATGGCTCCAATGAATAATAAGGTCAATACGGAAAACCCAATAATTAAAAGAATCAACGCGACAAAATACTTAACTATTCTAATAACAAAATTAATAATGGTGTGCAAGGCTTCGGAGAACTTAGAATTATTTAATGAATTACGCACATTGTCAAAATTTTCTTCTAAATTTTGAAGAGTTACAGGCTGACCTTTCATTTGTAATTTCTGAGAATTGGTCTTTGCTTCGGGAATGATGATTATACCGATAATATAAGCGATTATAGCACTTCCGCCAGTGAGTAGCCCTATGATTGTGAACAAAATTCGAATCCAAATGGGATCATGCAAGCCCAGATATGCGCTCAATCCAGAACATATCCCCGAAATAATTTTATCCTCATTATTTCTAAAAAGCTTCTTCTCTGTATGGACATAGTTTAGATTTCCAGATTCCTTCTTGGCCTCTCCTTCTTCACCTGCGATGGTAGATGGGTCTCCCATTTTTTTTATTGTTTCTTCCACATCGTTTAGATAAACAATGCTCCTCGAGCTTGATTTTAAATTGCTAGTAAATAACTCTGCTATTCGAAATTCAATATCTTGGATAATCTCCTCCTGTTCATCCTTATTTTGAAACTTTGATTTTATGGCAGAGATATATTGCTCTAGTTTATTGTATGCATCTTCGTCTATGACGAAAGCAATACCACCTAAATTGACTGAAATAGTTTTTTTCATCTTTATATGTTTAGAAATTTACTTATTTATAATATTAATTGCGAGTTCGATTTGTTTCCAAGTAGTTTCTAATTCTTGGTAAAACAATTTTCCTGCATCCGTTATTTTAAAATATTTTCGCGGTGGTCCAGAATTGGATTCTTGCCAATAATAGCTCAGGTATTCACTATTTTTCAATCGAGTCAAGATGGGGTATATGGTTCCTTCCACCACTTCGAGCTCTGCTTGATTAAATTCTTCTAAAATTTCTGAAGCATAAACATCTCGTCGCTGTATGATAGACAAAATACAATACTCTAATATACCTTTTAGCATTTGTGTTTTCGTATTTTCAATATTCATTGTTTATTATTATTTAATGCAAAGATATAACTATTGACTACTATTGTGCATTACAAAGTACTAAATTATAATGAAAAACTAAATTAACGATTGATAAGCAATGATTTAAACTATAGTTAAAAATATTTAAATGTCAAAATATAGACTGATTTTGCAGTTTATAAATACAATTTCAATTCAAAATTCAAACTGTATTAAATAGCAAACTCTTGTTGAGAAGTCTCTGTGATACTTACCGAGAGAAATTTAACTTTGTTGCTTAGGCTTCGGTCTTAAAATTTATCATGGCCGCCAGAATAAACAAAGAACTCAGTTCATTTTTCAATGCGAGTAAATATCAGAAGATAGTAGGAGTATTCCTCCTCATTTTTTCTTTTATACTCTTCTTTAGCTTTTTATCCTACATATTTAGTTTTCGAATGGATCAAAGCATAGCACTTGAAGGTTGGGACTATATTAAAGAAACAGATCACTATAAAATTCAAAACTGGCTGAATAAAATAGGAGTATTTCTTGGATATTTCTTTGTTGATAGCTTGTTTGGGCTAGCTGCTTTTATAATTCCCATCAGTCTTTTTCTTCTCAGTTTGAATCTCATTTTTGTCAAACGATTATTCTCCTATCTTAAACTTGCATTCTATCCATTTCTTTTTATTTTCATCCTAAGCAGTTTCTTAGCTCTGGTTCAACTTGTTTTCTTTAGAAGTGGCTATTTCTCTTTAGGCGGCAATTTTGGAAATTTAATCACTGGCCCTAATAGCATACTTCATAATTATTTAGGAACATTTGGCGTTCTTTTGATTTGGTTTGGTTGTAGCCTGATGGCTTTGGTTTGGTTTGCTAATCTCAACTTCAACTTCATTTTAGAGTGGTTCGAGCATGGCAGGCTGCCTGAAGAAGAAAAACTATTTAAAGAAGAAATTGTAACTCAAAAGAAAGAAGATAAAATATACAGTGATACTTTATTCGAAAAAGATAATATTGAAGTAATTAATAGTGAAAAATTAATAATTAATAATGAGGAGATAATTGGAATGGAATCAAACAATGAGTCTATTGCTGACCAATTGGAAATCAAAAATACCGTCACAGTAGATCCAATGAAACCAATAGATGAAATGGAAACTACAGTATTAACTATCATTCCAAAGGTAGAGGAAAAATTAGTAAGTAATGTTTCCGAAATTCAACAAAAAAATCTGGAGAATTTAGAACCCTATGATCCAAAAAAGGATTTATCGAGCTACAAATATCCTACTATAGACCTATTGGAAAATCATGGTTCTGGAACCACGACCATCGATCGAAACGAGCTGGAGAATAATAAAAATCAAATCGTTGAAACACTTAAGAATTTTAATATTTCCATAAGCTCTATCCGAGCCACCGTTGGACCTACAGTGACACTTTACGAAATCACTCCCGCACCAGGTGTTCGCGTCTCTACTATTTCTCGTTTAGAAAATGATATAGCGCTTTCTCTTGCAGCCCTAGGCATACGCATCATAGCCCCCATACCCGGAAAGGGAACAATCGGAATCGAAGTGCCAAACAAAAAAACAGAAATAGTCAGCATGAAATCCGCTATCATGTCTGAAAAATTTCAGACCACCAAAATGGAACTGCCAATAGCACTCGGCAAAAACATATCGAATGAAATGGTGGTGGTGGATTTAGCTACCATGCCTCACTTATTAATGGCAGGAGCTACAGGAAAAGGAAAATCCGTTGGAATCAATGCTATTTTAGTATCTCTCCTATACAAAAAACATCCATCTGAGCTTAAGTTCGTCATGGTTGACCCTAAAAAAGTAGAACTAAGCATCTATAGTACTATAGAGAAACATTTCTTAGCTAAGCTGCCCAACGAGGAGGAGCCCATCATTACTGATGTCAAGAAGGTAGTCAATACATTGAATTCACTCTGTATAGAAATGGACGATCGCTATGATCTTCTAAAAAAAGCAACGGTACGAAATATAAAAGAATACAATGATAAATTTAAGAAGAGACAACTCAATCCCTTGCATGGACATCGGTATCTGCCATACTTCGTTTTAGTTATAGATGAATATGCAGATTTGATTATTACAGCTGGTAAGGAGGTGGAGATGCCTTTAGCCAGAATAGCGCAGCTTGCCAGAGCGATAGGTATTCATGTTATATTAGCTACCCAGCGACCCGCAGCCAATATTCTGACAGGACTCATTCGCGCTAATTTCCCAACCAAAATAGCTTTTGCCGTATCCAAGGCGATTGATAGTAATATAATTATCGACACTAAGGGAGCAGAACAGCTCATTGGACGTGGAGATATGCTCTATAGCCCATCAGGAGGGGATATCATACGCCTTCAATGCCCCTTTGTCGACACCCCTGAGGTAGATAAAATATGTCAACATATTGCTGAACAGCAGGGTTATGGAGAGGCCTATCAACTGCCAGAGTATTATGGCGATGAAGAACTGGATAGAGAAATAAAATTTGATAAAAACGACATAGATCCCCTTTTCGAAGAAGCTGCGAGAGAAATAGTGATACAACAAATTGGCTCCATTTCACTCCTTCAAAGAAAACTAAATGTGGGCCATGGTCGAGCAGGTAGGCTTGTAGACCAACTCGAGGCGATGGGCATAGTCGGACCCAATAAAGGGAGTAAACCTCGTGATGTCAACTTCAAAACCCTCGACGAACTCCAACTTTACCTTGACAACTTAAAAAAATCAAAGTAATTTAAAAAAGGTATTGACAATTGAATTTTATGCCTTATTTTTGTACTAGGTTTTCATAGTTGTAATAACAATTATGTTAGTTTTGTTTTCATAGTATTTTGGAGTTCGGTTCCCCTACCGAACTCCTTCTTTTTTTAGGCAAGATAAAAAAAGTATTTATTAGTTTTTTTTAACAACTTCATTTGATATTTTCAGATTATATTTGCACTAGGTTTTCATAGTTGTAATAACAATTATGTTAGTTTTGTTTTCATAGTATTTTGGAGTTCGGTTCCCCTACCGAACTCCTTCTTTTTATATCCATCGCAATTTAATTTATCCAGATCAATTCTTTGAATTGAATAGATATTTGCGTGAATACATATAAGAATATGTTCTTCTTAATTTCCCAAAGAAAAAATTGCAGGAAGCTTGTGCATCTGAGGTGGAGATTGCGTCTTCCACTCACTGATTTTTTTAGTTTGAATAATTGACGGCTGTCCTCCTATATTGGCTGCGATACCTAAAAATATATTAGGTGAACAGGTTTTAAGTATTAGTTCAAACAGACCAAGATTTCGATAAGGCGTCTCCATAAATAACTGGGTTTGACCTTCAGATAATACCCGTGACTCTAGTGATTTAAGTTTCTTTGATTTTTCTGACATATCTATTGGCAAATAGCCGTTAAAAGCAAAATTCTGACCATTCAACCCACTGACCACAAGTGCCATAAAAATGCTAGATGGTCCAGAAAGTACATCGACTCTAATATTGTGTTTATGAGCTAATCGTACAACTTCATTCCCGGGATCAGCTATGCAAGGCATGCCGGCTTCAGACATCAAACCTACACTATGGCCTTGTTTAAACCAAGATTCTATTTCTGCAAATGAAAGATTCTTTGAATGTTTATCATATTCAAAAAACTGAACCTCTGAATCAAAATTGGCTTGATAACCATATTTTCTGAGAATGCGGCGAGCTGTGCGCAAATTTTCGACTACAAAAAAACGAAGATCAGAAATCGACGCCTTAGTATATTCCGTAATATCAGATAAGGAATCCTCAACGATTGGGGTTGGGATAAGAATAAGTTTAGCCATCAATAATTACCAGCTAATTTTAACTACCTTTCTACCTTGATCAGACTTAGCTTCTACAATATAAATTCCATTTACCAAAGAAGAAAAATCAATCATTAAATCCCTATTTCGAGTCATTTTATTGGCCACTTGCTGTCCTAAGGAATTATAGACACTTAATTCATATCCTGATTCTAGCCAAGATACTTCCAATTGATTTGCATTGAAGGTAAAATTAAATTTTTCGGCTTCCCTATTTTCTGAAATAGAAGCAGGGGCGCCCGATAACTTGACAGAACGCACCGTCATGGCGCCAGTATTTCCAGGATCAAGCCAGGGTTTTAGTCTTCTATCACTTGATGAACCGTATTTATCCCAATGCATAAAAAATCGACCATAAAAATCTGTTCCATCTAAGTTGGTACATAAAGCTGAACCTCCTGTCAAGGTACCAATCAGTAACCCATTGCTATTGACCAATGCCGAACCAGATGAACCCTCATCTGTGACGGAGCGACCTCCAGAAGTTGAAGTCCATTTCATTGAAAAATGTGTATTCATTACATTGCCTCCATAGCTCGAAAGGGTAGCCCAATCATTCGATGTACTAATCTTTTTTATATCACCTTTTGGATGATGATAACAAAAATTGCCAAAATAATTGCCATCAGCGCGATCCCAACCTAAAAAAGTAAAGTCATAAGTAGCGGTCGATAGCGCAGAGTTCATTTTTAATAATAAAAAATCAGAAGAATTCTCTCCGTTATCAGTTCCTGAATATGCAGGAGCCGTGCATCCTTTGTAAGTTAAAGCAGCAGGCTCGCTAGAAGGGTTTGAACATGATAAGGATTGGTAGAGAAAATCAAATTCCCAATTGACCAAATCGGTTATGGTGCTTTTGGCGCTACAATGATTAGCTGTCAAAACATACGGTGTTTTATCCTCAGAGGTATTATTCACTAATGTGCCACTGCAGAAGCCAGAGAACTTAGTACCAGTGACTCTTATTCGGCAAGCCGCATCGCGTGCAGCAGGCTTAGCATTTCCTTCCGAGCAAATTGCATTGATCATGCACGACCCAGCCTGACCGAATCCATTTCCGTTTCCACTTTTCAATCCTCTAAAATAATGATAAACTCGAGAAATGACAAAGTCATTCGTCTTGACGTTTTTGGGTTCTATGTATTCCACTATAATTTCATTTCCTAAAACATGCGAAGTCAAAAACCCACCATTTAATTGGTAATTATCCTTCTCCGTGTATAAGCCGGCAAAATAAGTTCTTTCTTTATTATACAGCCACAACTTAGCTTTACCTTCTAGTTTGAAATTTTCAAACATGACCATAAGTCCGAGGGCATTTGGCGACTTTATTATCAGTCTATATACCTTATCGCTATTTGGCAAAATTTCTGCCAAGGTAAATTCTGAGAAATTGATTTGTGTCGGAATAGCTGTGGCGCAAATATAGGACGCGTGTTTTACTTCTTTTAGTCTCTCTATTTCAATTGCATCCGCCTTAATCTCTTTAGTAACTATAGCGGACCACTTTCCATCTCGCATCCAACTCTCTGGCGGTAGATTCTTATTCCCAAATTGGGCTAGAATAAAAATAGGACAGAAAACTACAAAATATACAACCTGTTTCATGTTAAGGACTTTAGGCAAAGATAAGCAGTTTTTGAAGAAAATAGAAAAAGGACTGACAAATCCTTCAATGACTTTAAACTTGGAGCCTCCATCATGACTACTATATAAAGTTTGAGCTAATTCCTAATAAGTCTTTTATAGGACTATAATAATTTGACAATAAAAACAAACAATTTCGTTCATTTAATACCTTACTAAATCACAAAATATGACGCAAGCTTGAGGCTTTTTTTGTCGAATTTGTATTTTTTTCTTTTAAGTTTTTATTAATTCAATAAATTTGCCTATAAACTATTTACTATGAACACTAAAATTACAATTGTTTTTTTTACATTACTATTTTTAAATCTCAGCGCACAGAAAAATTATTTTGGTGCCAGATTGGGCATCTCATCTATGTATGTTTCCGAATCACAAGGCAAATTGAAAGGAGATTATGATAGCAGAGTAGGCTTCAATGCAGCTTTGTTTGTGGAATTGGGTATTGGGAAGTATTTCAGCTTCCAACCTGAATTGAATTTTACAAATAAAGGCTATAAGTTTAATCAGGGTCAGTCTATCAATATTAAGTTTAATTACTTAGAGGTTCCTGTCATTTTAAAACCAAAAATTCCTGTTGGTGATGCCTTGGAGCTTTATGGAGAACTTGGACCTTCCTTTTCCCTTGGACTAGGAGGAGAAGCGGTTGTAAATAATCAAACCTATGGTGATTTATTTGGAGATGGAGCATATAATAGTTTCGACTTCGGACTAAACTATGGGGGAGGTTTTAACGTTAAACTGAACTCTGGCTACAAATTTGGATTGGGAATTCG
Organism: Sphingobacteriales bacterium; assembly: GCA_021297855.1. Lineage (GTDB taxonomy): Bacteria > Bacteroidota > Bacteroidia > Chitinophagales > JADJOU01 > CHPMRC01. The sequence continues at coordinate 34,497 of JAJTHM010000049.1, forward strand.
CTTTTTCAAAGGCTTGAGCGAACTATACCCAACAAATCCGGGCAATGTAGCTGGAAGAAACAACGGATTTATACTTGGCTTTAACTTATCGAAATCTATAGATTAAGTATACGCTATACCATACTAAGTGAACTGAAATCCACTTAAATTTGAAGAGCCTTAAAACTCAATTTACATATTCCTTCTATACTGTCCACCCACTTCATAAAGCGCATGGGATATCTGACCAAGAGAGCAAACCTTCCCTGCTTCCATCAATTCATTGAAGAGATTCTTATTTTGAAGCGAGGCGAGTTTCAGATTTTCTAGAGCGGAGATTTGAGCTGCAGAATAAGTGGTATGCAACGCATTGAGAGTAGCAATCTGTTGCTGCTTTTCATCTTCTGTTGCGCGAATAACTTCGCCAGGAATTACTGTCGGTGAGCCTTTACTATTCAAGAAAGTATTGACTCCGATAATCGGATATTCTCCTGTATGTTTGAGCATTTCGTAGTGCATAGATTCTTCTTGTATCTTGCCGCGTTGATACATAGTTTCCATAGCACCTAGCACACCCCCACGTTCAGTTAGTTTATCAAATTCTAATAGAATGGCTTCTTCTACTAGGTCGGTCAATTCTTCAATAATAAACGAACCTTGATTTGGATTTTGATTTTTGGCCAAACCTAATTCGTGATTGATGATCATCTGAATAGCCATGGCTCTGCGCACAGACTCTTCAGTAGGCGTAGTGATCGCTTCATCATAGGCATTGGTATGAAGTGAATTGCAATTATCATAAATCGCATAAAGCGCCTGTAGCGTAGTGCGAATATCATTAAAATCTATTTCTTGCGCGTGAAGCGACCGACCCGAAGTTTGAATATGATATTTTAGCATTTGACTCCGCTCATTTCCGCCATAGAGATTCTTGACGGCCTTAGCCCAGATACGACGAGCAACGCGCCCTATCACCGAATATTCAGGATCTACTCCATTGGAAAAGAAGAAAGAAAAGTTCGGAGCAAAATCATCGATTTTCATACCGCGAGATACATAGTATTCAAGAAATGTAAACCCATTAGAAAGTGTGAAGGCTAATTGAGAAATAGGATTAGCGCCAGCCTCCGCTATGTGATAACCAGAGATTGAAACCGAATAAAAATTGCGTATCTTATTTTGAATAAAATATTCCTGAACATCGCCCATCAATTTTAATGCAAAATCTGTTGAGAAAATACAAGTGTTCTGCGCTTGGTCTTCCTTGAGAATATCCGCTTGAACTGTACCTCTTACCTTAGCGATAGTCTCCATTTTGATTTTTCCATATACATCTTTTGGCAATACTAGGTCGCCTGTGACACCCAGCAGCATTAACCCTAGTCCATTATTTCCTTCAGGTAAGTCTTTTGATTCATAAGGGATATACGATGGCTGAGTTTTGCCTTTATAAATTTCAGCTATTTTCTTTCTGACATCCGCTTCTAATCCATTTTCTTTAATGTACTTTTCACACTGCTGATCTATAGCACTATTCATAAAAAATGAAACCAACATAGGAGCAGGGCCATTGATAGTCATGGATACAGAGCAGTTTGGTTCGCACAAATCAAAACCACTGTATAGCTTCTTCATATCATCAAGACAACAGATACTTACCCCAGCATTACCTATTTTCCCATAAATATCTGGTCGAGAATCAGGATCTTCACCATATAGTGTGACGCTATCAAAGGCGGTTGAAAGTCTCTTAGCAGGCAATCCTAAAGACACATAATGAAATCGCTTATTGGTTCGCTCCGGACTGCCCTCGCCAGCAAACATTCTTGTTGGATCCTCATTTTCCCGCTTGAACGGATACACTCCTGCGGTATATGGAAACTCTCCTGGCACATTTTCCTGTAAATTCCATTTTAAAATATCTCCCCAAGCGGTGTATTTAGGCAAAGAAATCTTAGGAATACTCAGGTGAGAAAGTGACTTAGTATGCGTGGCAATTTTAAGTTCTTTATCTCGCACTTTGAACAGATAAAATTCATCTTTATAGCGCTGCACTTTAGCCTGCCAGCCTTCGATCATCTTGCGATTTTCAACAGATAGCTTTTCATTTAGTGACTGGTACAATCTGTCCAAAGCTGCCACAAGACTATCGTCCTTGGCCTTGACCGCCTCTTCTTTCGCTAGGTGTAGGGCAAATAATCGCTGTGCGACATCCGCCTGGTCATTAGCATCTTTATTAAATTTTCGTATAGACTCCGCTATCTCCGACAGGTAGCGATTTCGATGAGGAGGTATGATATAAATCTTTTCACTCGTACCAGTGGCTGTTAGTTTTTTAACAGGAAATAAAGCTTGTGTGGCCATAATTAATATTTATAAATCTAGATATTGTGCAAATTTTTCGTGATTATTGAAGATAAAGGTAATATAAATCCCATCATCATACTTGTCAAAAATGATATACCAAGTGGTTTGCTTATTTGAGTTATATGAAATAAAATAGGAGCCTAATAGTCGCAGGGTATTTGGCAATTTCTTGTGGGGTAATTTGTAAATATTTGCTTCTAAGAAATCATAAATGCCGAGCACATATTCTATAGAAGACTCTATATATCCGAAATATTCTTTTTCATAGAGAATATGTACTAACGAATCTAGGTGGTCAATGAATTCTTTTGAATAGGTTACTTTCCCCACCAGGAATTAATTTTTTCTATGGTCCTTTTTCTAGCTTCTTCTCCCGATATTCCCTGACTAGGATCGCGATTCACTTTTATAGATTGAATTTCTAACATAGCTAAGACTCTATCTATAAACTCTTCATCTTGATTGGCATCAATCAATTTATGAACTTGTTTCTTTTTTTCTTCCAATAAAACTTCCATATAAGGCAGTGTTTAGTCCTACAAATTTACGAGATAATTCTCCAAATAGAAAGAAATTTAAGTCCTAGATAAAAGATAATCACTAGATCTTGGCCCCAGACAAAACAATAAATCCAAAATGGACAAATCGGGCTGAAAAGGTGACTTATATCGAAATACTTGAGGGTATGCAGGAAGGCTATTATCAAACTGGTTGGGTATAAAAATTATGGTTGCCATATCTTCAGATTCTATCACTTCTTTTTTTAATTTCAATAACCTCAAAATTTCTTTGAAGATTGCTTTATTCAAATCTATGAGCAATATAGGTTTCGCACCCAATATATTCTCAAAATAAGGCATGTAAAATTCATAATAAGGACTCTTTGCATAGGCCGATTGCAGGGCCATTTTGTGCTTGGCTATCCAATTTTCAGCATAAGAAATTTCTAATTCATCAAACGGTGTTTTGCTTCCTCGTCCCCCTACCAATGGAACCGTCAAGGTCTGCAAGCCATTGGCCATTAGAATTATCGTGCGATTCGAGTAGGACTTTTTAGCTATTCTCTGTTTAGTAGACAGCACTATTTCATTCTCTTCTAAAATAGCTTTCCAATAGGCTAAATTACCGAAATAGTAAAGAGGAAAAACTGCTGACAAAAAAGATTCTACTTACAAGCCATTAATTTGATATACCATTCTCATCTGCGCACCGCGAATTGACTCAAACGATTTGAGCATATCGTAGTATTTTGCATAAGAACCCAATTTCGACTTAAAATATTTTTCTTCGATGGATGATTTAGCATCTTCACTAGAAAATTCTTCTATGAGCATAGCGAATTCACTTTTTCTTTTATTATAGAAAAAGTAATTTGTAGCTTCAAGGGAATTGGACTTAGCCGTATAAGCAATCGCTTCTTTCAGTCCACCTATTTCATCTACGAGTTTAAGTTCCTTAGCGCGCGCGCCACTCCACACTCTTCCTTGTGCTATATTCTCTACACTATCAAGATTCAGTTTTCGACCTTTAGCTACAACAGATTTAAAGCTCAGATAAATTTTATCAATAGCTTGTTGAATTTTAGACGCTTCTAAAGCATCAAAGTTTTTATTGATACCCATTGCTGCGTGTTCGTGCAATTCCACTTCGTCAAAGGTGACACCTAACTTATTTTCCATCATCTGACCTATATTCGGAATAATTCCAAAAACACCTATAGATCCAGTAATCGTATTTTTCTCAGCAAATATTTTCTCAGCACCACTCGCTATGTAGTAGCCACCACTCGCTGCGACATTTCCCATAGAAACGATTATTGGTTTTTTCTTTTTCAATAATTCCAATTCTCTCAAAATAACATCCGAGGCTAAGGCACTCCCTCCAGGTGAATTTACCCGAAGCACCACTGCTTTGATACCCTCGTCCTTTGCCATAGCTCTAATATCCTTAACCATATTCTCTGAGCCGATACTTCCGTCTTCAGCCTTGCCATCGACAATATCACCGTCAGCCACATAGACCGCTATACCTTCACTTTTCATCGATGGAAATTTATCATCCAGATAACTTGACATAGACATTTTTTTTATCTCTGACTTTTCTCCTAGTTTTAGCAGTTTTTTCAATTCTCCTTCTGCTTCATCTTGGTAAGCTATTTTATCTATCAATCCTCCATTGAAGGCATCCTCTGGCATACTCGTACGCATCTCATTAATAGCCAGATTCAACACATCCAAACTCAATTTTCTATCGTGAGCTATATTGGACAAAACCACATTAGATATATCCGAAAGTAAAGCCTTCATCTGCACTTTGTTTTCTTCGCTCATTTTTTCTAAGCGAAAGGGCTCTGTAGCACTTTTGAATTTCCCTGCATAAAAAATCTGTGGTTTGATTTCCAACTTATCCAATGTTTTCTTAAAGAAAGTCAATTGTGCTGCAAATCCTCTCACATCAAGCGCTCCTTGAGGATTGACCATAACTTTATCAGAAGCCGACCCCAAATAGTACATCTTCTGAGAAATAGCCTCTCCATATGCCACTACTGGCTTTTTACTCGTTTTAAAGTCCGCTATTGCATGACGCAGCAAATCGACTTGTGCATACGACAATTCTTCATTGTAATTCATTTGAAGCCAAAGCGCCTTGATGGATTTATCCTCTTTAGCTTTTTTGATTCCGTCTATAATGTCATAAATACTGATTGCACTTTGATTTCCTTGACTCATGCTGAAATCAAAGCTCCTGTCTTGAGATAGGTCAGATAAGCCGCTGCGAATATTTAAGGTAAGTATATGATCTCCCTTGACTTCTTCTTTGCCCTTTTTTGCGCTCATAGCCAGACCAACAGCTAATCCTATCATCAACAGGAAGAATATTCCGAAGAAAATCATATTTCCGAAAATCACTGCCAATAAGGTCTTTAGAAAATTTCTCATACTAAATGGTTTTTTTTATTGAATTTTGCTGTAAAGATAAGGAAAATGGCAGTTATACACCTTTTATTAGGCAGCAATATAGGAAACAGAATGAAGCAGCTGGATAAGGCTAGAGAGCAGATTGAATCCAAAATAGGCAAAATAATTACTAAATCAAGAATATACGAAACCCAGCCCTGGGGAGAGAATGAGCAAGATGAATTTCTCAATCAGGCCCTGGAAGTTAACACTAAGTTAAAACCCAAAAAAGTACTTGAAAAAATAGCAGAAATTGAAAAGTTGATGGAGCGTGAAGAAACCTATAAATGGGGTCCACGCGAAATCGATATCGATATATTGATGTATGAAGATGAAATGATTTGTGAAATGGATTTGACCATTCCACATCCGTTTTTACACGAGCGAAGATTTACGTTGATCCCATTGTCTGAAATAGCTCCAGACCTCTACCATCCTATCATGGGGGCTACTATCCTCGACTTATTATTAGAATGCGAAGACCAGCTGGAGGTCATTGAATACAAAGGAAAATAGACTTAAGATTAAAGTCCAAAGAATAAAGTAAAAAGTCATTTATACGTTTCCTTAAATAAAATTGAAATATAAATATATAGCCATAGAAGGCGTCATAGGAGCTGGCAAGACCACCTTGGCTCATTTTATAGCGAATCATTATTCTACTAAGTTACTACTTGAGGAATTTGAGGACAATCCTTTCCTTGCCAAATTTTATCAAGAAAAAGACAAGTACAATTTCGCCTTGGAATTATCATTTTTGGCATCACGCTATCATCAGGTCAAGAATCAAATCGAGAAACGAGATTTGTTTCAGGAAATAATTGTAAGTGACTTTGTACTCTACAAATCACTAGTATTTGCCTCCATCAATCTTGAAGGTGATGAGTTAGATCTCTATAAAAAGCTTTTCCAAATTATGTTTCAGCAAATCCCTGTACCAGATTTGACTATTTTTATTTATCATACGACAGAATCTTTAAGGAAAAATATAATGCTGCGCGGTCGTGAATATGAAATGGGTATCGAAGAAAGCTATTTAGAGCAGCTCAATGAAAATTATTTATCGTATTTCAAGCAATTGAGCCAGCATCGCATAGTTATTATCGATGGCAAAGATTATGATATCGTACATCAACCACAAAATTCAAAGAAATTAATTCAATTAGTAAACACCGAGTTTCCACTAGGAATTACTTATTTATAAAAAAGTATTTCAACGCAGATCTATCTGTTGACAAACAGGGGTGCAGAGTATTATTTCTCACAGAACATCTTAGAATACACAGAATTTATTTAAGCATTACCTTTCAATGTCGTTTAGTTAGTGTTTGGTTCGTGGGGACACGAACCATTGCAGTTCGCCATGCTGCGTGTCTCACGCAGCATTCGTATTTCTTATCTAAACGACATTGCATTACCTTTGCTTGCTTTGCGTTAGACTTTTTAAACTTTGCGTTTTAATTATTAAATGAATTGTTTATTCACTGAGTTCCATGATTTTTTAACGCAGAGTCGCAAAGGGTGCATAATTTTTTTTCGGAAATCATTAACCGGATTTTTTATTCGTCTGGAGAATTTTCAACCACTTCTTTGATAGACTGAAGAACGCCTAGAGTCCTTGCTTCTCCTTGTCCTCTGACTAATTCCCAATTTTTGTTATAGTAATTGAGTTTCTTTTTAAACAGATATAAAAGCAATTCTCTATCCCCTTCATTAGTTCTAAGTCCATCTGAAACCCAAGGAATGTCGATATCAAATAAAAAATACTTTTCATAATTGGACTGATAGATATAAGTCGAGATCCAGCTCGGAACTTCATACTCGTAGTACTCTAGCCAAATTTCAATACTAATTAATTCCGTATCACAAATAACTATTCTATCTGGGTTCGCATCGCTGATTTCTATTTCTTTTGCAAACTGGAGTTTAGCTATTTCTAGAATATCATCATAGCTATAATTCAATCCTTTTTCTTTTAAAAAATCTCTTGAAACTTCTGGAACAAGTGCTCCTTCTAATTTATTGACAAGCTCTAATGCTGCAGTGGTTTTACCAGTAGATTCAGGTCCTAGTAAGGCGAATTTCATTTTTAAAAATTGAAAGAAAGGTCTTAAGAAAAACTTAAACGATTTTTCTACCTACTGCGCTCGCTACCTTGTCCAGCGATTTTTTCAAGGCTATAAATTCCTCGAAATTGAGTTGCTGAGAGGCATCGCTTTTAGCTTCTTTTGGATTTGGGTGAGTTTCTATTAAAAGTCCATCAATTCCCATAGCTACGCATGCCCTAGTTAAATCTGGTACACCATAGGCATATCCCATAGCGTGACTAGGATCTAATATAATTGGCAAATTAGTATGTTCTTTTAAATAAGCTACTCCACACAAATCCAATGTAAATCTTGTCTTGGTTTCATAGGTTCTAATACCTCTTTCACATAGAGCCACATTATTATTTCCACCGCTGAGTATAAATTCTGCACTCTGCACAAACTCCTGTAAGGTAGAGCCAAAGCCTCTCTTCAAGACTATTGGTTTTTGAATTTTACTACACGCACGCAATATTCCATGATCGTACATCGCCTTGGCGCCTATTTGAATGATATCTGTAAATTCTATGACATCATCAACGTGAGTTGCATCTTTAACTTCTGTGATAATTTTCAATCCATACTTATCTCTCATTTTAGCAAGCAGTATGAGCCCTTTATGTCCCAGGCCTTGGAAGGTATAGGGAGATGTTCGTGGCTTATAGCAGCCAGCTCTCAATACTTTAATTCCTTGTGCTACACAAAATTGTGCTACAGTATCTATTTGTTCTTCTGACTCTACACTGCAAGGCCCTGTAATCATCAAGGTATTATTTGTATCGCCCCCAATACATAAATCTTCATTAAATTCAATCTTTCGAGTAGACGTTATATACTTTCTATTAGCAAGCTGTATGTCAGATTCCATAGGAAAAGAATCGATTACAAACTTCTTATGACTTTCATCTACCTCTTTGATTGCGGAAGGAGTTATCAATACATAGTGATCCTTCTCTTCCAAAGAATATGCTCTATAAAAGTCTTGTAACGCCGCTATATTGGCTTTTTTTTGTACGTGGAGTATCATTGAGTTTAATTAATAATTAGCGATTAGCAATTAATAATATTTTAAATTAGTGTTAAAACCATCCTTAGCAAAGGTATTTCTAATTTAACTAAGGCAGTGCATTTTCAATATATTTTTAGGTATTTTAATTTGGTCATAGACTTATTCTTCTTTAAGCAATTTATGAAATGAGATCGCTCCTTTTAACCTTTTAAGTTTATCTAGTACTGGCAGAACCAGAATTGGAAAATTAATTTTTCGAATATATTCTATCATATCAGTAGTAGAATCGGTTTCATTGATACACTTGGGATTTCTATTGACAAAATCTTGAATTGGCATTTCATAGCTAAATTTTCCTTGTATTAACACCCTTCGAACATCAGCATTGGATATAACACCACCAAATTCGCCTTCGCGATTCAAATAAAAAGCTATCCCCAACTGATACTGCTGAATAATTGAGAGTAAGTCTATCACAGTGGTCGTTTCAGTCACAAGCGGTAAATTCTCCTTTGATATACAAAAATCCTTGACTTGATACTCTGATCGCACATGATTGCTTCGAATCTGTATGATAGCCTGAGCCATATTTTCATGATTAAGCAGATAAGATCCTACCACAGCACTTTGCACCCCTATGAGCCTTAAAATGTAAGAAATTTCATGATTAACTCCTCCGTCAATGCACCAATGTACATTCGGAAATTTCTGCACCAATTGAGAAATCCTCACGAAATGGGTTTTATCAAATCTGCCACCACTAACACCCGGGGTGGTCATCATTAGCAGGATAAAATCTACTTGGCTTTCAAAGTGTGCAATGGTATCTTCTAAATCAGGATGTCCTATCATGATAGCTAAACCAATCTCTTTATACTCAAGCTTTGGAAAAGCAAAATCACCTTCTATCTCTTCTATTTGAAAGGATATACGGCGTATATTCTCTCTGTGTAAGTCCGAATAAAATGAAGCAGGATTTTTAGCAATCAGGTGAAGGTCAACAGGTGTGTCAGAAATCTTACTCAAAGAGTCTATATCCTCAAAGACAGAAAAATTTTCGCGACTATCTATATGCCAATAGTCTACCATAAGACCCTCCAATTCTCTCGCAGATTCTAAGAGAGTGGACTGTTTCCTTGAATAAAGGCTGGCTGACAATTTCAATTCCTAGACTTTTTGATTTAAAATTTTATATACCAAAAATAATCGAATATTCAACATCTAGGTTTATTATAGGTTTTTTTAGCATAGTAAGTTTTGTCGAAACGCTCAGAGGTCATAGAATGATGAAATATCGATACTCAAATTTAGAAAATCAGCATCTACAACGATACTAAATCCTAAAAAAGAACGAATTTATTAATCTGTTTTTAGTACTTAAATTTATTTAGCTTTACACCCTCATGAGCCTATCATCCCATTCTGAAGATCATCCATCGATTTCGCCTGAAGATATTCAGCAGTGTATTGCCTTATTAAATCATCTGGTAGAGCATACGGAAGATATTTATCAAATCCCTTCGGATAAGCGCATGGAGCTCATCATAGCAGCGGGCAAGCTCTCACGACCGAATAGAGAGGATTTTAAAAAACAGAAAAAGGATGCCAAAGCCCTTTTGAAAAGAAAACAAGAAACTCGAGACAGAACCGCACGAAAAGATACGGGCATTCGCACGGCGAGGGAAGCTAGCATTTTTATAGCGCCCAAACTATTAGGTACGGAAGAACTATCGAAAAAAAATCCGCGTGAACTGACCAAACCTCAGCTCTGCTATATCTGCAGGTCGGAATACACCACCATGCATCACTTCTATGATACCATGTGTCCAGACTGTGGTGATTTCAACTATGCTAAGCGATTTCAAATGGCCGATGTATCGGGTCAGATAGCCGTAGTGACGGGCTCTCGCTTGAAAATAGGCTATCATATCTGTCTGCTTCTCCTGCGGGGTGGCGCTACTGTCATAGCTACCACTCGCTTTCCCATAGACTCTGCCCTTCGATTTTCGAAAGAAGAGGATTTTGCAGATTGGGGACATCGGTTGAAAATACATGGATTAGATCTCCGACATATACCGAGTGTGGAAATTTTCTGCAACTATATCGAGCAGAAGTATCAGCGACTGGATATCCTCATCAATAATGCTGCGCAGACCGTTCGCCGTCCATCTGGCTTCTATGGTCACCTCATGGCTAATGAGACTCAACCGATTCAAAGTCTCCCTACCCCAGTTCAGAATTTATTGGAAGACCATGATGCCTGCATTCAAAATTTATCCGCCCTCAATCATACAACCTCCTCCAATGAGAATCTCCCAGTAACATGGCACGGCGCGGAGCAGGGCATTGGCATTCGGGCATCGGCACAGCTATCGCAGATACCCTATAGTTTTGACAAAACGCTGGTCGAAAAAGAGGTGTTTCCCGAAGGGGAACTCGATGCAGATCTACAGCAGGTAGACCTCCGAAAAGTGAATAGCTGGCGTCTCAAACTAGGACAGATAGAAACGACCGAGATGATCGAAGTACAACTGGTGAATTCGGTAGCGCCTTTTGTGCTCTGCAATAGACTTTCTGAACTCATGAAAAAAGACCATACCGGCAAAAAACATATTGTCAATGTGACGGCTATGGAGGGGAAATTTTATCCGAATTTCAAAGAAGATAGACATCCTCATACGAATATGGCCAAGGCGGCGCTCAATATGCTCACGCACACGGCCGCAGGCACGCTAGCAAAGGATGGCATTTTCATGAATGCGGTGGATACAGGCTGGGTCACAGACGAAGATCCTGCCGAGCTAGCCAAAATGAAACAAGAAAAAATGGATTTTCACCCACCGCTTGACATAGTAGATGGTGCTGCCAGAGTACTAGACCCCCTTTTTGATGGGATCAATACGGGAAAGCATTGGTGTGGGAAGTTTTTGAAAGATTATAAGCCGACAAGCTGGTAGAGTAATTGGACTCATAAGACTTCCGAGAAGTCTTATAGATGCGAACGGCATAAAAAAAGCTACCCTCGGGTAGCTTTTTTTGTAATAGTACATAAATTAATAATCTTACTTTCCACCTGCAGCTGCTGCAGCTGCCGTTTGAGCACTTCTCAATGCTCTAGGTATAGAGATAGAGATAATAGGAATAGCTGGTGCATTGAGTATTTCCCAACCATTAGTGATAATATCTCTTACTCTCAATGACTTTCCTAGTTCTAGTGGAGTCACATCGACCTCTACAAATGTTGGTATATTATCCGCATCTGCTTTGATCTTGATTTTTCTCAATTTGATTTCCAATTTACCACCCGCTTGCTGACCTTTAGAGAAGCCTTTCGCTATGATAGGAATTTCTGTTTTTACTTTCTTTCCTGCTGTGAGCTCTTGAAAATCTATGTGTATCATGCTGTCATTGACTGGATGAAACTGAATTTCTTTAACGATAGCTTTTTTAACTTGACCGTCTATACTGATTTCAAATACCTTAAATTTATCTGTATAAATACCTTTTTTCAAAGGGTTATATTCTACAGTAAAAGAGATATTGTCACCACCGCCGTATAGATTACATGGTACTAAATTGCCATTTCGAACTGCTTTGGTGGCTTTTTTCCCGATTTGCTCTCTTTTTTGAGCCTCTAATTTTACGATTTCCATTTATGATGATTTTAATGTGTTTTTAATAAATAATGAATGAATTGATTTGTACTGAAACGTACTTTCTATCGCACTAGCAAATAAATCTGCTACCGTGATAACTTTTATTTTATTATCTGTCCTATGAAGAGGAATGGTATCGGAAACAGCCAATTCTACTAGTGAAGATTTCTCTACATTTTCATAGGCTTTGCCGCTCAAAACTGGATGCGTACACATAGCGCGCACGCTCACTGCCCCGTTCTCCATAAGTAAATCAGCAGCCTTGCAAAGCGTATTTCCAGTATCGATTATATCATCGACTAGAATTACATTTTTACCTCTGACATCTCCTATGAGGGTCATTTCTGCTACTTCATTATGCTTTTTTCTATATTTATCGCAGATAACCATTTCACAGTTAAACTGCTGGGCATAGTATCGAGCTCGCTTCGTACTGCCTACATCTGGTGCTGCTATACAGAGGTTGTCCAGATTTAAACTATTTAAATAGGGGATAAAAATAGATGAGCCAAACAAATGATCTAAGGGAATATTGAAAAAGCCCTGAATCTGATCTGCATGAACGTCCATAGTCATTACTCGACTAGCGCCGGCTACGGTCAAAAGGTCTGCAACAAGTTTGGAAGCTATACTCACTCTCGGTCTATCCTTTCTATCCTGTCTGGCATAACCATAATATGGCATCACGACAGTGATATATCGCGCTGAAGCTCTTTTACAAGCATCTACAAGCATCAATAGCTCCATCAAATTGTCTGAAGGCTGGAAAGTAGATTGAATAATAAATACGTGATGTCCTCTGATAGAATCATTGATGACAGGCTGAAATTCTCCATCGCTGAATTGATTGACAGTGACATCACACAAAGGGATGTTCATAATCTTAGATACAGACTCCGATAGAGTTCTAGATCCACGACCACTTATCAATTTTACTTCAGTTTCCTGCATTTCAGAGAAAATAGTTTATTTAAGAAATTATTCCGCTGGAGTCTCAGGAGTTTCCGCTACAGCAGCTTCTGCTTCTGGAGTCTCAGCTACTTCTGCTTCAACTGCCTCAGCTGGAGATTCCTCCGCAGGCTTAGATGCTTCTTCTAATTTCTTTGCGTATTCTTCTTTTTTCTTGGTCTCTTCAGCCAAAGCAGCCGCTTTCTTAGTTGCTCTAGATTTAGCTACTTGGTCGATATGAGCTTCTACAGATTTCTCTTTGCTAGCCAACCACTCTTGAAGCTTAGTCTCCATTTCTTGCTCTGTCATAGCGCCTTTTCGAACGCCTCTTGCTAGGTGTTTTTTATACATTACACCTTTGTAGGATAGGATTCTAGCACAGGTATCGGAAGGCTCAGCACCTTTCATTACCCAGTCGAATGCCTTGTCGAAGTCAACGTTGATGGTAGCAGGCACGGTCAATGGATTGTAGTCACCGATACGATCGATAAACTTACCATCTCTTCTCGCTCTGCTGTCTGCTACTACGATGTAATAATACGGTCTTTTGCTTCTACCGTGTCTTTGTAATCTGATTTTTGTTGCCATTTAACTTGAAAATTAATTAAAAGTTAGTTAATAAATAAATTTTAGGAGCGCAAAGATAAGAAATTTAAAATGAATAAACTGTAGAAATTGATAATAACCTCTAGAACGGAACTTTTTAGGAGCTATTTCCCGCTATGCGCTTGTAGTCCTCGCTCCTTCGTCGCTGTGGGCTACCGCTCCTATCGGGGCTAGGGCATGGGATATCATACAAACTACCTCACCACCTGAAAACTACCCGAATAGGTTTGTTTCACGCCATTGAGTAGTACCACCTCGGCATAGTAGCTATACATGCCAGTCTGCACTGGATGACCTTTATATGTCCCATTCCATGCAGGCTGCATATTGGTGGCTTGATACACCTTTTCTCCCCAGCGGTTATAGACGGCGTATGTATAAGATAGGATATTGGCTACATTGGGGAAATAGGTATCATTGAGCGAATCGCCATTCGGACTAAACGCTGTCGGAAAGCCCACTGCCCAGCTATCATATATATTGACCTTCACATCTTTATAGGCTTTGCAACCCTTTGCATCGGTAAATTCTAACTTGACTACTGCACTGCTATCTAGCTTGAATCTAACAGTTCGACAACTATCACAGCTAAAAATCTGCGACGGACTCCAGCGATACTTGCCACCGACATCGCTTGGTTTTATTTTAGGGTTCAGTATTAACAGCTCTCCTTTATAATTACTCAGTTCATCTTCTAGAATGATCTCTGTGTCGTTATAAAAACTCAACTTAGCCGAATCAAGCCCCAAACAATTCGCCGTATCGGTATAGCTTAGCTTATACTCCCCTAGCTGAGATACCTGAATAGAAGGCGTCTGCGCTCCTGTAGTCCAGAGATAATTTATATGTCCTATCCCAGCATCGAAGACAGCATAGGAGCCTTTGCAAATAGCGGTATCCTTGAGTTTTTTAATAGGCTTGGCATTGCGAAGAGTCAGTACTAGGGTGCGGATACTATCACAACCCTTGGCATTGAGAAAAGTATCGAGGTAAGTGCCTGCTTGTGATTCTCCCTCATAGCTATCCCCACGGCAGATTTCTTTCGTGAGAGTGAAAAAGCTCTTGGTGTTTACTGTCAGATTTAGTGTGCGAGTACTATCACAGCCATTGGCTGCTGAGAGGATATCCGTATGGATACCAGTGGTACTATGCCCCCAGTAACTCTGTCCTTCACAGATAGTCTGGCTATAGCTCGAACTGCTAGGCTCTTTGATAGCCAGCTTAATGACTCTGTAGGTGACACAGCCCTGTGTGCTGGTCAGCGTATCGTAGTAGGTACCTGCGGCGGTATAACCTGCTAGGCTCTGCCCTCGGCAGATAGCCGTATCTATGAGCTGGTTTTTAGGTATCACAGTGAGGTTTAACTGGCGGATACTATCGCAGCCATTCGACCCTGTGAAGGTATCTCGATAGCTACCGGATACGGAGCGACCATAGACCGATACCCCTTCACAGACGGTAGAGTCTATCGTTTTTATATTCTGTGGTCTTACGGTCAGGGTGAGCGTATGGATGCTATCGCATTTCAGCGGGTCTGGGTAGCGAAAGACATAGCTACCTGTCGTAGTCTTCCCTAGATAGGAGCCACCGAAGCAGATCGTCTTAGTTTCACTACTGATACGAGGCGGATAGACCTCGATAGGCACGGTGAGGGAGTCGAGTAGACTCTCACAGCGGTAGCCATAGGCGATTATTTTATAGCTCTTAGTGGCACTAGGCTTGAGGCTGATTTCAGATCCACTGGCCACTGTGCGGATAGCTACCTCTGCACTCATAGGGACGACCCGCAGGCTATCATAGCCCGCACGCACCTTCACTATGGTGCTATCGCCTACACAGATTTTATACTTAATATTTCGGTCGATAAACTTCTCCGACAGGCTATAGTTTATGCAGCTATAGTCGGGGTCGTAGCGCCAGAGGTCGTTACCATAAGTAAAGTTGTAAGGATTATTAGGATCAGTATAGTCTACAACATTATAATAATTTCCCCCGAATAAATAAAGCCTATCTTGATTGTCGGACCACATCAATGCCAACTGCCTTGCAGGAGGTTTATTGGCAGGACTCGATACGCCTTTCTGCCCATAATGATAGGTAGTGTCTCCCAGTTTACCATAGACCCATATCCATCGATTGTCTAAAGGCTTGTAGAGCCACAAATCGTTTAAAAAAGTTAACAAATTGCCTCTTAAACCAGAATTATACCAAAGGGAATTATTACATACTCTTGTGTTAACACTATTAGCATGATTTCTTGAACTAGGAAAAAGTCCAGGACTATCTAAACAGGGTTTACTGGAATAAACCCCAGGGTGATTGAAACTAGCCTTGGTCTCCCCATTCAACCAAGTCCATAATCCTGTATTGATATCGTATTCCCATAATTCTGATAAATAATTATTAGAAGATAACTCTGCACCTCCAACGTAAAACAACTTACTTCCAACCACCCAGCCTGAAGTAGAACCGTACATATTTGGAGGCCAATTATTTGCATTGGCTATTCCTTTGATCCCATAGCTATAATAGGAGCCAGGCGAAGTACTCCCTCCATGCCAAGTCCATAAACCCGTCGTCATATTATATTCCCATAGGTCGTTGCTATTCAGTATGCCATAAGATCTCCCACCAAACATAAAAGCCTTATCACGATAACTCCAGGTAGCAGTAGAAATTTTATCCATTGGCCAATTAGACGAAGAAGCAACTCCTTTAGTGCCAAAACTCGAATAATTTATTCGATAGTCAATGACTAGTCCTGTTCGAAACCCAGTTGTGATTTAGTCAAAGCTTTGCTATATTGCTGTTCCATGAAAGTGGAAGAAATATTAAGCTACATATCAGAGAAGGAATTAGATTTTCTAGCATTAGAGACTTCGGTTGATGTACAAGTGAAAAAGCTACACGGAGCTAAGGTTTTCAAGATTATATTGTATTCTATGCTAAACTCAGATAAAGTAAGTTTGAGGGTTATGGAATCTATAATTAACTCTTCTAGGTTCAAATTCATTTCAGGAATTGATGATTTAAATACAAAATACAATTCTATTCGAGATAGGCTTTGTACGATTAATTGTACATTTTTTGAGCGATTATTTGAGTCCGTTTTTATAAAATACAATGAATTGCTAGAAGAGCAGTCTGCAATAACTAAAGTAGATAGTACATTTATTGGAATATCTACAAGTCTTCTTAAATGGGGTATGAAAAATGGTCAATCAGACAAAAATAGGTTTATAAAAATGACTATTTCTCTCAAAGGGAGCTTGCCTTCCAGTGCTCAACTCTATATAGAACAATCATTTGTTAATGAAAACCTAGCATTGGCAGATGCTATCTTAAAAAACAACCACTTGAATGATTCCATTGTAACTTTTGATAGGGGATTACAGACACGAAAAAAATTTGTAGATTTTACGGATAAAAATATTCTGTTTGTTGCAAGAATTAAAACGGATACAGCATATAAAATAGCGAAAGAAAGAACCTTGTCTTCAAAAATCGAAAATGAAAATCTACTAATAACTCAAGACCTAGAAATCTACTTTAAAATGAATGGTGCTTATAGAAAACAGCATACATTTAGATTAATAATTGGATACATAAAAGAAAGTAGAAAGCCAATATATTTTATAACCAATAATCTTGACCTAGAGCCAATGGAAATAGCAGAAATTTATCGTCAAAGGTGGGATATAGAAGTATTCTTTAGATATTTAAAACAGAATTTGAACTTAAAACACATCGTGTCTCGCAATGAAAATGCAATTAAGGTAATGCTATATATGACCTTAATCTTATCTATATTGATAATTGTATACAAAAAGAAAAACAAGATAAGCAGTTACAAAATTGCCAAATTAAAATTTGAAATAGAACTTGAAAATTTTATTATGAAAGAAGTTGTAATACTATGCGGAGGAGATCCGAATAGGGCTAAGCATTTATTTAACTCATCGTAGGTTTCGAACAGGACTAGTCAATGACTTTAAATCGTTTGGAACCAATCTCAAATTTAATTACTAAATTACAAAAAATGCCGTTTAGAGATACTATGTTATTATAGTACCAAAGATTCCCAATACTATCCGTCCAATTTGGGAGTAAGAATCT
This sequence comes from Sphingobacteriales bacterium, assembly GCA_021297855.1. Classification (GTDB taxonomy): domain Bacteria; phylum Bacteroidota; class Bacteroidia; order Chitinophagales; family JADJOU01; genus CHPMRC01. Next base: position 52,222 of record JAJTHM010000049.1, read on the forward strand.
CTCATGCGCTAACTTCATTCTTAAATTCGTTTTAAATGAATCGGGCAAGGTCCCATCGATATATAAAGTATCATAGCCTGCTTCCCAAGTCCATAGATTGCTTCGATAATCATAAGACCATACCTCGGGAGTGTCTGTATTATTACCAGCAAATCCTCCCAATACCCAGAATTTATCAGTGGCATCTTTCCAGTTGATTCCTGAATGTAAACTTCTAGGGGGAAGGTTGGAAATAGAGGCTATGCCTTTGGTTCCTCGAGTGGTGGTATGTACACTGGACACTTGTCCTGAATATTGAGTCACCGAATCGCCATGCAGCCATGTCCATACGCCCTGCGCAGAAGTAGAGCTAACAGCTATGCTAAGAAAGAATAAGATATATAGCGAGCGTGTCATGATTGAACTCTAGAGTCTAGTACAAAGATAGTGAATAAGCTTCCAAAATTAAATCATTCAGTATCCATCAGTCTATTCTCAAAATCCATTTTCTCATGCAAGACCCTAATAATTTCTATCTTCTTTGACTCGTTTATCTTGTAAAAAATGATATGTGATTTTACTTTCGATGATCTGTAGCCCAACCGAATATAGTCTATAGACTTACCTGAATTAGGATTGTGCGATAGGTAATTTATCTCTTGTATAATCAGAAGATAATATCTATCCGCCTGCTCCAACGACCATTTTTCAAGCGTGTATATCCATATCTCATCGATATCTTTTAAAGCTAATTCACTGATTGAATATGAACTCACTTGCTATATTTATCGTGAAGAGACTGGAGATGTGAGTCTGAATTAAAATCGTGGATTTGTGGGCTATTTTCACCTAAAACTAACTCATCTATGAGAAAACTTGATTTTTTAAGATCTAATTCCAATAAACGCAAAGCCGAATTAATGACCTCTGAGGTAGAGCTGTATTTCCCACTTTCCACTTCCCTTTTAATAAAATTCTCGTAATAACTGCTTAGTTCAATTTTAGTGTCTAATTCCATACCTTTTTATTTAATACAAAAATAAGCCATATTATTTTATTAAACCTCTTTCATAGAGCTCCTTGTTGTCATCTCACCAGATGAAATGTCCCCGCATAAGTCCTTCGAGCCTGATTTAAGAGGATGACCTCGGCGAAATAGCTGTATGAACCCAGTGGAACTGCTTCTCCCTTATAGCTTCCATCCCATTTCTGCTGGAGATTATCAGAGGCATAGACCTTCTCGCCCCATCGGTTATAGATAGCTATGTTATAGGATAAAATGTTTTCTACGTTAGGAAAATATTCATCATTCGTGCCATCCCCATTCGGACTGAAGGCGGTAGGAAAACCCACGGCCCAGCTATCGTAGATATTGACCACAACATCCTTATAGGCTTTACAGCCCTGTGCATCAGTGAATTCTAACCGCACCACAGCACTATTATCTAGCTTGAATTTAGCTGATCGACAACTATCGCATTGGAATATATGCGAAGGACTCCAGCGATACTTGCCACCAACATCGCTTGGTTTTATCTGTGGGTTGAGGAGGAGAAGCTCTCCCTTATAGTTGCTTATCTCATCTTCCAGGATGATTTCTGTATCATTATGATATTTTACTTTGGCAGAATCTCTCCCTTTGCAATTCGCCGTATCGGTAAAGCTCAGTTTATATTCCCCTTCATTCTTTACTAGAATAGATGGCGATAATTCTCCCGTGCTCCAGAGATAGTCTCTATGCCCTAACCCTGCATCTAGGATAGCTTCAGAACCTCGACAGATAGCGGTATCCTTTAGTTTTTTTATGATTCTAGGATTGCGAAGTGTGAGGACGAGAGTCCGAATACTATCACAACCCACAGCATTAAGAAGAGTATCGAGGTAAGTGCCTGCTTGGGTTTTTCCTTCATGGCTTTCGCCACGGCAGATTTCTTGGTTGAGGGTGAAATAACTCTTTTTGTTTACGGTGAGATTTAGTGTTCGGGTGCTATCACAGCCATTCGAAGCGGTGAGGATATCGCTATGCGTGCCTGTAGTGCTATGCCCCCAATAACTCTGTCCCTCGCAGATAGCTTGGGTATAGCTCGAACTGCTAGGCTCTTTGATAGTGAGCTTAATGACTCTGTAGGTGACACAGCCCTGTGTGCTGGTCAGCGTATCGTAGTAGGTACCTGCGGCGGTATAACCTGCTAAGCTCTGCCCTCGGCAGATAGCGGTGTCTATGAGCTGGTTTTTAGGTATCACAGTGAGGTTTAGCTGGCGGATACTATCGCAGCCATTCGACCCTGTGAAGGTATCTCGATAGCTACCGGATACAGAGCGACCATAGACCGATACCCCTTCACAGACGGTAGAGTCTATCGTTTTTATATTCTGCGGACGCACGGTGAGGTAGAGGGTATGCACACTATCGCATTTCAGGGGGTCTGGATAGTTATAGCTATACGTGCCACTCGTATTCTTACCCATATAGCTGGCACCATAGCAGATAGTCTTAGTTTCTGAGCTCGTGCGGGGAGGACTCACTACGATAGGCACTGTGAGGGAGTCGAGCTGACTCTCACAGCGGTAGCCATAGGCGATTATTTTATAGCTCTTATTCGCTGTAGGCTTGAGCCAGATTTCTGCACCTCCTGCCACTGTGCGGATACTGACATCGCTACCAGTAGGTATGACTCGAAGGCTATCATAGCCCGCTCGCACCTTGACCACCGTACTATCTCCTACACAGATTTTATACTTTATATTCCGATCGATAAACTTCTCCGACAGGCTATAATTTATGCAGCTATAGTCGGGGTCGTAGCGCCACATATCGTTACCAAATGCATAGTTACCAGGGAGTGTAGGATCTGAATAATCCATCACATTATACTCTCTCCCTCCGAATAGATAAAGCCTATCTTGATTATCGGACCACATCATTGCAAAAGTTCTCGCTGGTGGTTTATTGACTAGGTTGGATACTCCTTTTTGACCATAATTATAGGTGGTATCTCCGAGCTTTCCATAAACCCACATCCATCTATTTTCATTCGGCTTATAGAGCCAGAGGTCGTTAAAAAAACTATTGGATGTACCAGTATAATCCGTACCCGAATAATACCACATAGAATTATTACATACCCTCGTACTGACACTATTAGCCTGTACCCTCGATGCTGGAAATAAACCTGGGCTATCGACACAAGTCTGACTGGAATAGACACCTGGATGGTTCGGGCTGGTATTCGTCACCCCGCTGAGCCAAGTCCATAAACCTGTGCTCACATCATATTCCCATAACTCAGATAATTGATACCCAATAGTTGGCTCTTGATAAAGACCCCCCACATAGTATAATTTTGACCCCTTGACCCAGCTTGCCTTTGATGCATAATTGCCAAGAGGCCAATTGGATGCAGAGGCTACTCCTTTAGTACCATAGCTATAATAACACGGAGGACAGGCACCTCCTCCATGCCAGATCCATTGACCAGTAGTCATATTATACTCCCATAATTCATTTGTGCTAGTAGAAGTATCTTTACTGCCCCCAAATAAAAAAGCACGATGCTGATATGTCCAGCAAACTGCACCCCACTTTCTTTGAGGCGGCCAATTAGAAGAAGAACTTACGCCTTTACTGCCATAACTTGAATAATTCATGCGATAGTCAATAACGCTAAACCTCTTAGAAACAACATCAAACTTGATAATCAAAGTACAATAAGTAAAATTAGTAAAAATTTGATGAAAATACCATAAATTTCCAAGGCTATCTGACCAGTAAGGACTTTCTAAATAATTCATTGTTTTTCTTAATAATGGTAGAAAAGAATCAGGCAGTGAGCCGTCGATATACATCGTATCATAGCCAGCCTCCCATGTCCAGCTATTCGTACGATAATTATATGACCAGACTTCGAAGGTATCCAGTATAGTGGAGCTCGAAACTGGTCTGCGACTACCTAGTATCCAGAACTTATCCTTGGCGTCCTTCCAATTGAGTCCATACCATAGGGTACGAGGAGGAGAGTTTGTACTGGCTTCTACTCCTTTCATACCTCGGACTGCCTTTACCGCATTATAAATAGAACCATTAAACTGAGTCACCGAATCGCCATGCAGCCATGTCCAGGTACCCTGACCCTTGGCTATATGGTAGCCAATAGTCAGTAGGAATAGTATGGATAGGCGAAACTTCATAATAGACTGGCGCTGGTTAGATGCTAATTATTCCTCGGATATGGTTAATTTCTTGGTCAAGCTCAAGCCCAATGGGTGGTAAATCTGCACAATATAATTGCCAATAGGCAGCTGAGTTTGCACTTCTACATGTTTATTTTTCAGTGCTTGATTAGCCGAATAGACCCTCCTACCCGTCAGTTCCGAAATATGGACTTCTACATATTCTATCTCTACAGATATCTCATCAAAAGCCAATCTAAATTCCCCTCTATTTGGATTGGGATAGAGCTGACAGCTAGGATTCAAAGCCTGTTCTTTTTTATTTGCACCCGCTAATTTAGGGAGGTTGCAGATAAGTTTACAATTATCATCCACAGCAGGTGCAGTCAAAGGAGTAAATCCGCTAGGTAATGTACCTGGATAATAACTAAAACTAGGTGCGAAAGGAGGATTAGACGTACAGAAAGGAAAAGGAGCAATGCAGCCCAATGGCCACGCGCTAAAACTTAATCCTCCCAAACTAATATCTACAGGAGGTCCAGAGTTATTATTTATAAAATTAGCCGCTAGCATACTACAATAAAATTTATTGGACAGCCCTCGAATGACGGAACCACCTGTATAATTCTGGAATACTGCTCCAAACTCTTTAGATACAAAATTATTAGTCAGCAATTCGAAATTGGTATGGGCTCCATCGTGATAGGTACCTGCCTGGGTATAGAGGTCGTTGCAGCTCAGTTTGAGATTGTTAGGGGTATTGGTTCTTATTCCTATAGGGGAGGAATTGGTAGCAAAAGCCCCACTTATTGCTCCAGTAGTAGTCACACCGTGGCTAGTGAGATAGCCCATATAGATGGTATTGCCTTCCGCATTATAGTTTTGAACAGTCTGTAAATAGATACCAGCATGGGTAAAACTCGAAGTGGTATTAAATATAGCGAGATTGTTATTTTTTACAAAATAACGGTTGGTATTCGAGCTGCCATTCACATTATTGATATGTATGCCATAGCGCGAGTATTTCACTGTGAGGTTGTTATTTGCTATTTCATTGAGGGTATTGTTAGCCATATTGACATTGGAGCCAGTGATGGTTAATAGCGCACCACTTGTATTAGCTGAGCCCCCACTAGGTAAGTCATCATTGATAAAATTATTCTTGACATGAATGATATCATTCGCTTTAGCAGTAATATGAATAGGAATCTTAGCAGTGATGGTATTATTTGTTATTTTGGATTCTACAGCAGCAGTGCTCGTTCGCTCTATGCGGATAGCGGTTTCAGGGAGGTTGTTTATTATGATACTATTCATGTCTAGGTTCATATCTTGCGCATAGACACCGTGTCTTACATTTTGCATATCCTGTAACCAAGTGCCATAGCCATTGATAGTGAGCTTATCGCCTGTACTGGCACTTCCTGTGCCATAAATAGCATAGCCATAAAGTGCAAAGCTGGAGGGAGTAGGAATAGAACCAATGCCCAGATTTTCAAATTTACAGTCGGTGATGATGCGGTGACCTTTGTGGGTCAGTATTCCATTAGCCATATTTTTGAAATAATTGGGGCTTGGGCTTGAGCCTATACCTATGCTAGAAAAGCTAAAGCTGCCGTTATGATTCAGGACAGTAGCTGCATAGCTACCCCAGTTGGAGGCGTTATAGCTTTTTTCTAAAGTGGATATCAAACTACTTGGATAAAAGGCAGCACTATAGGGCTTTATTGTTACAGCTCCTTCAAATCGATTGCCAGAGAAATATTCAGGAATAAAAGGACCTAATGCTGAGATTCTCGTTTGGTCAAGGTTGATGTGCGGCGCATTGATTCGAATACCTATAAAATTATTCCTGAACGTATTGCCACTCATAGGCAGATAAAAATTTCCTGCAGTATGCCCTATTGCGGGCTCTATAGCTATGGCTGCATACATATCTTCCAGCGTAGAATTCTGCGGATAAAAATAATCTCCGGCCTGGGTCATCACGATACCTCTCGCCATAAAATCGCCGCAGGTGTGGATGGTAGAGTTTATCAGCTGCATACCAGCTTGCGCAGACGGGCTGGCGATGGTCGTTTTTTGTCCCATAGTGGTATAGACCATATCGCAGTTAGTTAAAGTCCATGGCTTGGTTATAGTAAAGTCATTGGCAAATCTCAATATGGAATTGGAATATGAAGTCTGAAACCCAGGAGTATTGTCTGATGTCGCAGAAATTAATTCGATATTGGGGTCAACTTGAAATCTTCTACTGCATCCATTAGCATCAGTTACTTCTAGAATGTATGAACCAACATTCACATAGGTATTGCCTGTATGCAAAACGGTATTGCCCGTCAATCCAAACCATTTATAGTTATAGTCGGCTTGACCTCCGCTCGCCGTAGCTATATATTCTACATATAAGAGCGAAGAATGAGTAAAACAATTTACTAATTTTCGCTTAATAGAAACCTCTATAGGTGAGGTGTTATTGACCGTATAGGATTGAGATGAGGTGCATCCAAAATTGTCTGTAGCCGTCACAGTATAGCTCTGACTGGCTCCTATTGGATCTAGATTGGTTAAATCCTGTGTAGTAGCTCCATTACTCCATAAATAGGTATAGCTGTGGATAGGTGCTAATGCAATGTCTATAGCGCCTAGATTATTCCCTGTGGTGGTGCATGTCCTATGTGTTATGTTGGACGTATAGGTAGGTGGTCTTGAGAATTTAATATCTTGGGTTGCACGCTGAGTACATTGATTTCTTGTAATGTCTACATCTATTTTAGAGGTATAGATACCATTAGCGGATGTGTAGTTAATGATTTGTGTCGTCGAATTGCCAAAATAAGGCTGAGATGTTAAGTTTTCTTTCCAAATATAATTAGAACCATTTGATGGCGTAGCATTCATAGTAATGTTGCCTCCTGTACAGGTAAGTATAGGATTCGCAGCCAAGGAAGGTGTAAAGCCATTATTTAGCCATATAGGTGTCAATAGATTTATAGGTGGGCAGGTAACCAGTGGATCGGTTGTGGATAATTCTGAATTTAGAACTAATGGGCATTTGTTTGTAGTTACTACCGGAAGCTGAACAGTCGTACACGCACTCGAGGCCAAACTAGGAATGGTATATTCATACCAGTTTCCACCTATCGCCGTCCAGCCCGATGGCAGCGGGAAAGGATTAAATATTAATGGGTTAAGTATGTTTTTATTTTTATATCCGTTACTGTATTCGGATTATGGTTACATACTTCCGAATAAATATTATCATTCATTGTCCCCGGAGAATTGACTGCAAATTGACTCAGCGTTAAATCTTTTTGATACAAATCTATCGCTGCGCTCTCTTGACAGCCATTGGCATAGGTCAAGGTTACGGTGTAGCTTCCAGGCGCACTGGTTGTTACGGTAGAGTTTGTTCCTAGATTAAATGGAAAATTCATCCAATCATAATCAGTAATATCAGGATTAGTCACAGAGAGAGTCACAGGCACACCCTGACATATATCTGTAGAAGGAGAAGCTACTATCACATCATTATAGGGAGGCTGTATAGAAGCCGTAAAACTAGCCATACACTCTCCTATAGACTCTTCGTGAAAGCATCTCACTTCGTATGTGCCTCCATCAAACCCGCATATATCCAGTTCACAAGTCGTAGCTCCTACTATGAGATTATTATCCTTATACCATTCAAATCGTTTATTTCCTAATACTAATCTTTCATTCACTTTTAATGTTAAACATTCACCGTTGCAGAGAGGAATATTAGTTAAACTGGCTAATGGGGTCGTAGAGGTACTAGGCTTAAATGCTTGCAATTCCTCGAAATAGGGGCAAGTAGTTTCATCTAAGTCATCTTGAATATCTTCTGGACACCAGTGCTTATAATCTTCTTTATATCGAACTAAACAGCCCGCATCTGCCACAGGATTTGTGAAAGATCTCACTTCAAAATTTAAAGTTTCATTTAAATTTTCTTCGACTCTCTCCGCCTCGTATGCTCCGACAACTAACTCTATAGGAAATAAAACGTCGCATGGGGTTGCTAAATTCAGATTTTGAGTTGTCAGTTCTAACAAATTAATAGTATTCATAGATATACCTTGTGATTGGGTACCAGGTATACCGTTGGATAGCTCTGCTGTAGATGCCATATAGAAGGTATTATTTGTGTTATTATAAGTAAATACCCTATAATTTGTATTAACAAAACTATTCGACTTTTGCAAGGGGGCAATAGTCTCTACATCTTTGTGCCCTCTAGTGTTCATTGCCCCATAATTATTCAAAGTTGGAGAAGTATAGTCAACGAGTACCGTGAAATCTCTAATTGTTGGTTGTGTTCCAAGAGGAGGAATAGCGTAAAAATAGCCTCCAATGGCATAATATTGATTATCTATTACTCTTATTGTAGAAAACTGCGCGAAGCCTGCGACCGGAGTATTAGTCATACGGTTTAGTATAGAAAATTGGTCAAAAGTATTATGCAATGTCCGATTAAGATTAGCGTCGAATCTCATAACGCCACCCTTTCCAGCTCCAGGATGGTGGGACATATATACTACGTATAGTTCGCCAGCATGCTCCGACATATTAAGAAACATTATCTCAGGATTCATAAATGAACCAAATCCTGGTATAGGAACCAATCCATTATATTTAATCGTTAGACCGTCGCTCCATCTGCCAATAATTGGTTGTTCATTATGTTGACCACAGAAGTATATATCTCCATTAAAATCAATAATATCATTAATAAATCCTTGACTAGGGACAGGAGGCATAGTTCTTACTTCAACTGCGGCGCATCCTGTTGTCGAGATACATGTGTTATCACTAGTTAAATAGCCTGCTGGAATTCGCGCAACGAAAGGGCTACTCATTCGTAATCCATCGTGTATAAAACCAGAAGCATAAAGATCTCCGCGAGCTTCCAAAACCTTTGTTACAACTACAGCAGACATTGTTGAACCTACTGAAACAAGGAAAGGAGTTAACAGAATATGGATATCACGGTTAATTGAATTATCCATTTCATATTGTTTTATCAGTCCAGAGCCTTGTCTACCATTATATAAGAGGCCCCCCAGTTAACATTCTATTCCCATTTGAAAGAACAGTACTTACAACTTGAGCACCCGCAGGTCCCTGAGTGACCAGATCCATATATCCATATTTAATCTCTCTTGTCCAGTGCTGATTTAGATCTTGCTGGTGAACTTTAATAAATTTCCTATTGAGTGTTAAATCATTAATAGTAGAAGATGAATTTACAAAATTTCCATCTTGGGAGACATCAGAATGTTGCATATAATAGTCCGGACTGGGCGTAATTCCAAAAGGTGGGGTCTGACCCCAGTTAGTCCCATAATGATAATTATCTAAAGTAGGATTGTTACAACCTTGCCCATTATACTGGGCAACAAAGAAATTAATTAAAAATAAACATGCGATTTTTTTCATAAGATTGGTTTTTTTAGGTTTATGCATTAACACAAAGATAAAGGATAGAAATTTAATATTCAACACTATAATTTATCTTGTAAAATATTCCACTTCCCCCTAATCCTTCCTAGTCATCTATACTAAGTTAAAAAATAACTAGCATACCCAGCTTGCTAAAATATCTATCTAAAATTCACGTTCTCATAATGTTATTGGAGTCACAAGGCTCTTATTTTTTAACCCTTTAAAAATTTTACTACCATGACAGCATTTATCGAAACTGGTCACGCCAGAAATCTCTCGAGTTTACAGCAGTTGATAGCAGCCTCTATAGGATATGGATCAGCTTATGCACCCTCGGTCACTAATCTTTCTATCACAGAACTCACCACATGTCATACGAATGGTCAGGCACTTTTAGCTGATGTATTAGCTAAAAAGACGGACTATCGGGCAGCTATCAATATGCGTATAGAGGCATTTGCACTTCTTCGAAAAAAATCTACTCGAATTTTAAACGCACTAAAAGCCTCTGGTGCTAGTGCTGAGGTAGTAGCGAACGCTAGAGAGTATCATCGCAAGATACAAGGAAGCCGAGCTTCCAAGCCACCCACTAGCTCGCCAGACCCCAATGCACCAGTCCCTAAAACCATTAGTAATAGTCAACAGTCCTTTGATCAGCTCATACAGCATCTCGCTGGGTTGATATCCGTAGTCAATATAGCGGCTACATATGCCCCCAATGAAACTGATCTCAAGGTAGCGAGTCTGAACACATATAAGTTAGATTTGGATTCTAAAAACTCAGATGTCAATACGACCTATGTCGCCGTCACTAACGTTCGGTTAGCGCGTGATAAAAAAATGTATTCCGACTCAGATAGTGCTTATATTCGATTCACTGCGGTAAAATCTTACATCAGATCGGTATTCGGTGCTACAAGTTCAGAATACAGGCAGATCAGCGTACTAGCCTTCAAAAAACCAAAAAACTAACTCCCTTTGTCATCACTATTCGGCAGGTATTGATTTACCTGCCTTTTTTTTGCCCCGCCATATTTGCATCAGATGGAGATTTAGGATAGCAGCTTCCATATACCAGTTACCGAGTCTTCCATTTTGCCCTCTGCTGTCAGTAAATTAGCTCTAGCACATAATATAGAGCATGGAGTAGACTGCATTTTCCTGTTCGCTCATCTTATAATATTCTCCTCTAGGCTCATTTGACTTCCCGCCTTACGTATCTATTTATAAGCCATACATATTATCATACTCACATAATGTATACTACTTACCGCCACATGCATTCACCTTCCCGCACAGTGTATTTTTATATCTGCAGCATTTACTAGCCCATGCGCTGTGTCTATTCTTGTTATTTTTAGGGATATAGTGTCTTCCGCTACCTTTATTCACTCGCATTCATGGTATATTCCAGCCAGTGCTTGTTTTGGGGAGTCTCTTTATGCAGCTATGGCTGTTTACTTAGCATAGTGATTGTCAGACTTCCCGAAAGCTTCTAAACTTTCGGGAAGTCTAGTACGACAAATAAGTTTAAATGATTCCCTTTAGCAGAGTATATTTTAAAACGAACTGCAATACAAGTATAATAAACGCCGCCAATAGCCAAGGTAAATAGAGCTCCGTCTTTTTATGCATCGCATTTTTTTCTATTTCTATCGTTTCTAAACGATTGATTTGGTCATAGATTTCTTTTAATCTTGCCGTAGAACCTGCTCTGAAATAAATTCCACCTGTACTTTTAGATATGGCATTCATAAGAGTTTCATCTATGCCTAGAATATTGCCTCGAGGAGTACCTACACCAATGGTATAGACTTTGACATTGAAATTTCTTGCTATTTCTACCGCTGTCATTGGGTCTATCTTACCCGCAGTATTGACACCGTCGGTTAGCAAGATGCATACTTTACTCTTGGCATTACTGTTCTTCAAAACTCGTACGGAAGTAGCCAATCCCATACCAATGGCAGTTCCATCTTCCATCAGCCCATCCTGAATCACTCCTATTTGCTTTTGAACTATATTGTGATCTATCGTAGGTGGGCACTGCGTGAAGCTCTCCCCTGAAAAAACGACGACCCCTATTCGATCATTTGGACGCTTGGATACAAATTCAGAAGCCACGGATTTAGCTGCTTCCAATCTATTTGGGCTGAAGTCTTTTTCCAACATACTGGTAGAGACATCAATAGCCATGACAATATCAATACCTTTGGTATAGGACTTTTCTTTTGTGTAACTACCTTGAGGTCTAGCGATAGCTACTACTATGAGTACCGCTGCCAACATACTAGCATACGGCATCAATTTTTGTAAAATCACCTTCCATGACTTCGACTTAAAATCGAAAAAGGAAGATACGTGCAATTGAACTCTTGTCCGACCTTTCATCAAACAATTATAAACAAACATGATAATTGGTATGATCAATAAAAACCATGCCCAAGGATTGCCGTAACTTACCGTTAATAAAATCATACCTTAATTAGTATTTGATTCTAAGTCTGAAACATCCGTTATGCGTTCACCGACTTCTTGGAAATACTCCACTTCTTTAGGAATTATATAGTTGACTTGTGCCATGTCTGTTATTACAAGGTTTCCTTTATTATTTATCTTGCACTCAACGATGTCTTTAAACAAGATAGATTTCTGCTGCGTCTTTTCCTTAAGAATGACTGAATTGTAATCAAAAATTACCAAATAGGCCAGGAGTTTGGCTCGCACGGTCAATAAAGCAACAAGGGTAACAATGATACCCAGAACCACAAACCAAACAAAAAACATATAGGTGCTATTAGCTAACAATCCTAGAATATAATTAATTGGTATACTGTAAGAAAGCATAATGGTCAAAGACAACGCTAGCATAGTAGTAATTAAACCATAAATCATAATCTTGAAGGAGGCTTGATTGATAGCTATAGTTTTAAGGGCATATTTATTTTGTGCATAAAATCGTTTCACTTGAAGTGCATTCGTTCGTTTATTGACATCGTTGCTAAGCTGTGTAGATTGAATAAACTTATAGGCCATCTTGATAATAGCTAGGTGCAACTCTCCTGCGTGTAGCTCTTTGGCAAACTTAGCTAAATCAGACTTGGTCAATATTTCATCTACATCCTGAATGATGTATTCGGGTAGCTGAATTTCATTCATACTAACCAATAGCTGGTTAGTCGTCTGCTCGAGCGCCATAATTCCAAATCGCTTTTCTATATAAGCCCGCAGAACATCTGAAATTCGATCATAGTATTCTTTGACCATCCCCATCTGCCATAAATTCTCGGTCTCCACCTGCTTCAATGCTTTCAGAGCCTCAACGTGCGGAGGATCCTCTGGTTTTTCGCGGTCGAATAGATTCTCTCTTCTTATATATTTAATATACACAAAATAGAGAAGAAGAACAAGAACTAGAAGTATAAAACTGACAAACAAATAACTAAACACCTCATCCTTCGACAAAGGCAGTAGAATAATGTCTTTAATAGGTTTAATATCCTGTGCGCTATCTATGTTCGGCGAATTGACTGTAATTGCAACAGGATTGGTGGTATAAATATCAGTCGGACCATTTCTAAAAATAAGTGAGGGAAAGGTTTGAATACTGTCTTCAAAACAAGTGATCTTGTATGTATGGGCTATAACCACATCGCTTCCACTAAAAAATGTATCAACTTTGAATAGCTCTACCAGTCGAAAATTACCCATACTGGTATCATTGATGATGGGGAAGAGCGTATTAGAAAACCCTTTGTTTTTAAATTTCAGCTCCAATTCCATATGGTCTCCAATCATTATTTGATTTGGAGAAAGCGACATAGAAGCCTCCTGCGCTTGAAGTATGCTCATCTCAAAAATAAAAAACAGAAGTATAAAGATGTATTTCAACTTATCTCGCATGTATAATCAACCTCGCAAATTTATATTTTAATAGCACGAATGAAGTATATAAGATTTAAAAGAAAATTAAATTTATTGTTTTTTAACCGAACTAACAGTCAAAAGTGGAAAGTATAAAGTTTAAAGATAGCTTTTGTTTGGCATTGCTTTCACCTTTTAACTTTCAACTTGTTCCTAATGATTAAAATGCCGCACCCCTGTTAAGACCATGGCTATTTTATTTGCATTGCAGTAATCGATACTATCCTGATCCTTGACACTACCGCCTGGCTGGGCTACAGCTATGATTCCTGCTTTATGAGCGATCTCTACACAGTCTGCAAAAGGAAAAAATGCATCACTCGCCATTATTGAACCATTTAGGTCAAATCCAAATTCTATCGCCTTCTTTATTGCGTGTTCTAGTGCATCAATTCGCGATACCTGTCCACAACCCATGCCTATTAACTGTTGATTTTTCACGAGGGCTATACCATTCGATTTCAAATGCTTTACGGCTATAATGCCAAACTCTAAATCAGATTTTGTGTCATCATTCAAACCTTTATCAGTCGCTAACTTCCAGTCATTTCTGGTCTCTATACTTTTATCTTCCTCTTGTATGAGGTGACCATTCAGAGCTGTTCTCATTTTTGTCGTTTGGCTCAGATTTTGCTTTTTTTTCAGTATGATTCTATTCTTTTTTGACTGCAACAATTCCAAAGCTGCTTTCGAATAATCTGGAGCGATCACTATTTCAAAAAACAAAGAATTCATAGCCTCTGCAGTGGCTATATCCAACTCTCTATTGGCTATCAATACACCTCCGAAAGCACTCTGAGGGTCACAGGCTAAGGCCGCTTCATAGGCTTGTATTACTGTTTTTCGACTAGCCAATCCGCATGAATTATTGTGCTTCATTATGGCAAAAGTCGGCTCTGAAAAATCTTTTATCAATCTACAAGCTGCATCTATATCTAAGATATTGTTATAACTAACTTCTTTACCATTAAGTTTTTCAAATAAACCGTCAAAATCTCCATGAAACCAGCCTCGCTGATGCGGGTTCTCTCCATATCTCAAAGGAGTTGATTCTATATTTAAAAAATAGTTGGCGATAAGTCTATCATAATTAGCGATAGTTTCAAACGCAGTGGCTGCGAAAGATTTTCGTTCTTCCTTTGATGTCGTCCCATTGGATTTTTCTAAAATTTGATAAAGTTTTTTATATTCACTAGGCTGAGAAATACATACGACGTCATTAAAATTTTTAGCAGCAGCACGAATCAATGTGACTCCGCCAATATCAATCTTTTCTATCAATTCACCTTCCTCCGCCTTTTTTTCAAGGTATTCTTCGAATGGGTATAAATTGCAAATCATCAAATCAAAAAATGGCAATTGATGTTCTTCCATGGTTTTGACATCAGAATCTAAATCAGTCCGAGCCAAGAGTCCTCCAAAAATAGCAGGGTGCAAGGTTTTAACCCTTCCTCCTAATATTTCTGGGTAACCTGTCAAAGATTCTACTTTTATACAAGGTAAACCCAGGTCTTTGATAAATTGAAACGTACCTCCAGTGGAGTATAGCATTACGCCTTGGCTATGTATAAGTCTCACTAACTTTTCCAATCCATCCTTGTAATAAACGGATATAATGGCTCTTTTGATTTGCTTTTTATTGGCAAGCATTATTTTCTATTTTAATTTAAATTTCTTATCCACTACCTTATTTTCACTCTACTCAGCCTTCATCAAACAAGTGCAACCGCACTATCTTCCCTTTGGTCTCTCGTAGGCAGGAGAGTCCTTGGTCTCCAGTTTTACAAACTTGGTTTGTTTCATTTCTGCAGCCACTGGTTCCAAGAGTTCTCTTTTTATGTCATTATAACTTATATCTACATATCTTAATTGAGGCATGGATTGAATATACTTTAAAAGCTCAATGGCATTGATTCCTGGGTTATAGCTTATATTCAAATCCTGCAACTTGGAGAGCTTGACAATCGAAGGCGATATAGATTTGATTTCATTTGACTTCAGATTTAATATTCGCAACTCAGCAAGATTCTCTATGGCATTTGGAATTTCTTGTAATAAGGCACCCATTAGATTTAATTCTTCCAATTGCGTCAAATCAAACCAAAATCTATCAGGCAGCTTCTCATATACCTGATCCTTGAGTGACAACCTTTTCAGTTTTTTGCAGCGGGCTAGGGAGGGCGGAATATGTTTCACCTTGTCATTATACAATGAATAAAAATCTGCCTCTAGATAGAAGGTTTCAAGTGAGAGCGCCAGTTGACCGAGATCATCAGGTATCTCATTGATTTTATTGTGACTCAAGTCCAAGTAGCTTATGAGAGGTAGGGTTTTTATCCCTTCAGGAAATTTGGTGAGCTGATTCCAACTCAGGTCCAAGTAAGTCATATTTTCTAGAAGAGAAAAACTGCTGGGCAATGAATTCAATTGACATCTTCTCATATCTAATTTTCTCAATTTTATACAACTACCCATAGAAGCAGGAAGCTCTGTGAGAGGAATGCGCTCCTTTTGCAGCTGACCTGCACCCAAATACAACTCTTCTAAATGCACTAAATTCCCTATTTCGCCTACAATCTTTTTTAATGGATTGTTGGTCAGAATCAATTTCTTTAATCTAGTCATGGTACCAATACCCGCGCCCAGTTCTGTAAGGCCACAATCCGATAAATCCAACTCTTCTAGATTGGGTATTTGTGCCATGGCCGAATATATCTGCATTGTATTTAATCGGCTATTTTTTGAGAGTTTTAAGATGCGCAATTTTTTCATCCCCTCTAAATTAGCCGGTAAATTCACCAGCGAATTAAGATTCAGGTCTAGTTCAACGATTTGGCTCAGCTTGCCGAAGTTGTCCCCCAAGGATTCTATTTTACAGCCACTAAGCTTGACCGTCTGAAGTTTTGGGATACTTGACAATACCAAACCTACATTATACATATCTAATCCCGGATTATTATGCAAATTGATAGATACGAGAGAAGTCATACCTGCCATGCCCTCAGGGAGTTCATTGAGTTTGTTTCCATTGAGGTCCAGAGTTTTTACTCCTTTCAATAAGCCGATATTATCCGGCAATTTAGCTTTCTCTGAAAAGATGATTTGGAGCTCTGTCAAATGAGGCAAATCCTTAATTTGATCAAATAAAGTCTCCAAATGCACAGACCAGCAGCGGCGCAACGTCAGTGTTTTCAATTTCTTGAATTTTTTGATCGAGTTTGGAAAAACGGAAAGTGCTGAAGACTGAATAGTCAAATGGCTAATCGTATCAGCAAAGGGTTCAATTTCTTTAAAATATTCGAGCGTTTCATTGAGCTGAATAGAGTCCGCTTTCAATTTGATTTCGCGTAGCTTCTGAAAATAGGTTGTTGCGTCGAAATCACGAGCGAAATCATCCCGTTTTTTCTGCATAGAATCTTCAAATCTCTTTTGTTTTAACTCCATGGGAGTCAATTCACTTAAATCATAGCCGCGCTGCGCAGATAAATCTATAAAAACAAGAGATAAAATAAACCAAAAAATAATTCTAAACATAGGCGTCGATTAAAACACCGCAAAACTAGTAGTAAAAAATCAAACTAAACTAGGGAGATATCAACTATGGTTGAACATAAAATTCCCTTACCTGCACGGTCTTATTATAAGCCCTATCGTAGGCGGTAATGTAGAGCCACAACTTCTGTAGTCCACCAAAACCCCCAAATACAACATAACTACTATGTACATGATTCGGTCCATCAATAAATTTGCCCCCAGTGACATATTTGACCTCAAAGGTATCCTTTATGACATAGCTATATTGTGTTAAGTTCTTGTCATCCGAGAGCTTAAAGTTCAGGTGCAAACTATCTATCCCTACGGAAAAAGTGTCGTTTCCTTTTGGAGTTAAAAATTCAATTTTGGGTGGTTCTGAATCCGTATCCTTAGCACATGCTATGATGAATAAGACGGCTATAAGAGTTAAACTATATTTCATTGTTTTTACTATATACTAGTTACAAAGATATAAGAAGCGAGTTAATTTAGTTGAATTATTCATTATAGAACATGAGATATGAGTCCCACATACTACAAACAAAGTACTAGTGATATTTAGAGCATAAAAAAAATGCAATTCAAATTCGCAATTAGCATTAAATTTGTTCTACCAAAATTTAGAATCATGACAACTTCGGCTCAAAAAAATGTAGAGCAAACTTCGGATTTTTTGCCTCTATTAGGCACAGATCATATAGAATTTTATGTAGGCAATGCCAAACAAGCGGCTTATTTCTATCAGGCAGCTTTTGGATTTGAGTTGGTGGCTTATGCAGGCCCAGAGACTGGTGTGAGAGATAGAGCTTCTTACGTTCTTCAACAAAATAAGTTGCGATTTGTGTTAACGACGTCCATGGATCCCAATTCCGAGATTTCTCAGCACTGCAAACTCCATGGAGATGGCGTAAAAGTGCTGGCATTATGGGTAGATGACGCCACCAAAAGCTATGAAGAGACTGTAGCTAGAGGTGGAGTAGGTGTTCACCCCCCAAAAACGATCAAAGATGAAAACGGCGAAATCATTACGACTTCCATCAAAACCTATGGCGATACGATTCATACATTCGTCGAGAGAAAAAACTATACAGGCGCTTTCATGCCAGGATTTAAGCCGATGAAAAGCACCATGAAAACGACGTCTGTAGGTCTAAAATATGTCGATCACTGTGTAGGAAATGTTGAATTAGGCAAAATGGACGAGTGGGTAGGATTTTATGAAAAAGTCATGGGATTTAGTCTCCTGGCTACATTTGATGATAAAGATATATCCACTGAATATACAGCCTTAATGTCCAAGGTAGTGACCAACGGAAACGGGTATGTAAAATTTCCGCTCAACGAACCAGCCGATGGCAAGAAAAAATCACAAATAGAGGAATATCTAGATTTTTACAAAGGGCCAGGCGTTCAGCATATAGCTATCGCTACAGACAATATCATCGAAACGGTGACAGAGCTTCGAAATAGAGGCGTTGAGTTCCTCTATGTTCCGGACAATTATTACGATGATGTATTGGATAGAGTTGGTTCGATTCAAGAAGAATTCGAGCCGCTTAGAAAATTAAATATCCTCATCGACCGAGACGAAGAAGGATATTTGTTGCAGATATTTACTAAGCCGCTAGAAGATAGACCGACACTATTCTTTGAAATCATTCAGCGGCGAGGTGCTAAATCTTTCGGCAAAGGAAACTTCAAAGCCCTTTTCGAATCGATAGAAAGAGAACAGGCGCTAAGAGGGAATTTGTAAATACAGTCGGCAGTTATCGGTCGTTAGTTGTCAGTCGTTTGCTTCGCTATGGTTCGTCTCTCACAAACCAACACTTACTAAACTACATTAAATTCATAATCTATTTATGCGATTCTTTAAACTTTTACTTGAATCGCTAAGAGATTTAGTTTTAAACAGTTGCCGTTGGATCACACACAATAAGATTCTAAGCTTCTTTTTAATGCTCTACTTCACATGGTGGATTTATTTGTTTTATATTTTACATCTATTTCAAAAGAATGCAGATGATTATGTTTGCTACACTCCTTTAGTGGTATTCTTCATTCTTTCTGCTATTATTTATTTAGCATTTTCAATAGGTTTTTTATTGCTCGTAACCTTTAGCACACTAAAAAGTAGATATGAAGCTGCACTTTATATAACTCAAATTCCTATACTTATTTTTCTAATAAAAGCAATCATCTAGTTTTAGTAATAAATACTTCTAACTTTATTGTAGGTGACGCTGTGCTAAAACGCTAACAATGGGGAAAATTTATTATATATACAAAAATATATACAAAATACGAAAGTATCAATTACAAAAATAAACACAAAATGCGAAAGTGATAAATAATTTTTTTATTGATTTTAAAATATTCATTATCTTTGCTTTAAAATTAAAAACAAAAAATATATCGAAACTAGCGACTTCGTATATTTAAGAGTTGTACAAAATTCTACGCAAGAGTTTTATGAAATTTGGGCTGAGGGGAAGGAGCTAAAAAAGTATTGATAGCGTAATGCAATTCGCTCAAGCTTTTCGTTTCACAACGTGAGAAAGACATTCTTTCAGAGCGTTAGAATC
>JAJTHM010000017.1 GCA_021297855.1 Sphingobacteriales bacterium
CAGTTACAAAATTGCCAAATTAAAATTTGAAATAGAACTTGAAAATTTTATTATGAAAGAAGTTGTAATACTATGCGGAGGAGATCCGAATAGGGCTAAGCATTTATTTAACTCATCGTAGGTTTCGAACAGGACTAGTCTTGAACTTCGAATAAATACCTCGCCATGGCAAACTGATAATGTTCCTCTCTGTTTTGCGCAGCTAGTTTAGTTTTTTCAGTTTCTATATAATTTTTGGCCCAGTCAAATTCCTTCAAGTGAAGTGAGATAGTGACAATATTTTTATAGACATTAGGATCTAGTTCGCCTCGGTCATCATAGATATTTTCACTGCTGATTTGCAGTTTGTAGAGTTCATATAAATCGCGCAAATAGGTTCGCTGTCCACGATTGATTTGGTAGATGCAGAAATTATTGAAGATGGCGAAAAGACTGACGAGGTCTGCATGACGAGGGATTGTGGATGCTTTTAAAAATTCTATAGCCGTTTGATAGGCTTCTTCCGAACGCCATTTTATCGTCTGATAGGCCAGGTAAAACAAGTAGAGAAGTGGTTTGTCCTGATTGATTTTATTTTGCGCATAGTTTTCTATCTGCTCTAGAAATCCTAAGTCATAGCTAAAATCATTCATAGAGCTAAAAGTCAGAGCCGAACATGCCAGTTTCAACTTTCGATATAGATAGATGTCATCTAGGGCATCGCTACTGGCTTGCAGTTTAGGTTCTAGATTGCGGTCTCCTTTTTTCGTGATGGTTTCGGTTGTTTGTATCGATAAATGCCACTGTGCATCGAGGCGGGTGATATTCCAAGTGTCCAGCTCTAGCAGGAGGTCTTGACTCGTATCGAGAAGCCAATCCTTCTGGCCTAGTTTGTCTAAGGCTATGAGCAGGTGTTGGTCTTTTTTCGTATTCTTCAGTGATTGATGCGTGATGAAATTCTCTAGGGCATCTTTCAAGCGTTGTATGGTTTTGCGATAGTTCGCCGAGTCAAACTTCTTCGCTCCATACATAGCAGAAAATAAGGCTGTATCCGCTGGAATTTCCTTATATTTGACTAGAAAAAAAAACCTCTATGAAGCAAATCCGACGACTTCATTTCTATAATCAGCCGATGGATCTCCTTTTTAGGGAGATGATGCAGCGCGCTATGGATAAATTCAATATTTTTCATTTGTATATAAAATTCACAATAAATTGTATAATAAAAAGAAAATCAATATATAAAATATTAAATATTAAAATTATAAGTTCACAAATATACCAAATAAGTATTATTAATGCCTATTCAGTTTTCGTTCTTTTGTATCGTAAAATTTTACCAATTGTAATAATAAAATGATAAACACTCTAAAAACTATTTTATTATTCTACAATGGTAAATACCGCAGTAATTTATGTTTCCCGCAGATGCGGGATTACAGAAATTCTTACGGTATAATATCAAATAATCAAATAAAATTTAAAGGTTATGAAAGGGTTTAAAAAGACTAAAAAGGCAATTGGAATGAAATTCATCATTTTATTGATGATATTGGTATATGGAAATATTTATGGTCAATGGAAATGGCAAAAATCTATAGGAGGTTTAAATTCAGAAGTTCCGATTGAAATAGTTAAAGCAAAAGATGGATTTATTATTGCTGGAAATTCAACTTCAAATGTATCTTTTGATAAATCAGAAAATAGTAAAAATAATTCACAAGATTTTTGGATAATAAAAGTTGATTCTAATGGTAACAGAATTTGGGATAAAACTATTGGTAGTAATAGTGAAGATGTATTGTCGACTATGATCATTACTAGTGATAATGGTTTTATTTTAGGCGGATATTCGACTGGAAATATAGGCGGAGATAAAACGGAAACTAATTATGGGAAAAGAGATTTCTGGATAGTTAAACTAGATAGTTTAAGAAACAAAGTATGGGACAAAACTTTTGGGGGAAGCGATGATGATGAAGATTGCAAAATTATTGAATTTAATAATGGTTATATTGTTGCAGGTACCAGCAGATCAGACAGTTCTGGCAACAAATTGACACGATTAAATGGAGTCTACGATGTATGGATAATTAAAATAGATAGAAATGGAAATAAAATATGGGAAAAAACCTTAGGGGGGTCAGGTTATGATAAGTTAGATGATTTAATTCAACTAAACAATAATGAAATAATAATTGGCGCTTCTAGTTCCTCGAGTATTTCAAATGATAAATCCACAAATACAATTTCAAATAATGGTTTTTTTGATTTTTGGGTTATAAAAATTGATAGTAATGGAAATAAAATATGGGATAAAGTTTATGGAAGTTCCGGAGGTGAAGCTATATCAGATGTTGAGTTATTTAATAACAAAATTCTTTTAGTTGGTACTACTTATAATAGCAGAGGTGGATTCGACATTACTGAGACACATAGAGGAGATACTACTTTTGATGACATTTGGATTCAAGCTATAGATTTTAATGGATCTAAACTTTGGAATAAAATAATTGGAGGAAATTTAAGTGAAACTGAACCTAAAATATCAATTGACAAAAATTATATTTATATTTCTTGTTTATCAACTTCAAACAATAGTTTTGACAAATCAGAACCTAATAGAAGTTTTTCACCTTATAATGATTTTTGGATTTTAAAATTAGATAGTTTAGGTAAAATTTATTGGGATAAAACTATTGGAACATCAAATGGTGAAAATTATGTTTGTAAACCAATAATATTAAACTCAATTTTAATTGTGGGAGTTGGTTCAGGCGGAGCAGATATAGATAAAGTAGTGAATTCAAATGGAGGAGCTGATTTTTGGCTAATTAATTTATATAACCCAATAAAAAAAATCAAAGGCTCCGTCTTCCCCGACTTCAATTCTAACTGCCAATACAATAAACCTAGTGAGTTTAATTTTCCAAACATTCTAGTTCACAATAAAATTGAAAACACCTACGCTATCACTAATGATAGTTTTTACACTATGTACCTCTTTGACCGAGATATTGCTGTCCTTAAAATCATTAATCTCGACTCCAATCTCTATGTGGCTTGTGGTAAGGATAGTATCGTCGTGGATATGACGGGCAAGACGGATACCAGTGGTGTTGACTTTCCTATTCGCAGCAATAAGACGGGGCATTGCATCAATATTACTTCGTTTAGTTCGGGACTATTGCGGCCCGGCAGATGGGGAGACTATCAACTCAATTATCAAAACAATGCCTTTGATACGGCTTACAATGCCTATATCGCAATAGAGGTGGATACTGCAGCGATAGATTCTATAAAATCACCCTATAGTTTTACCTTGACAGGAAATGTTCTGCGTTTTAATCTCGGACATGTGAGACCTTTTGGTTTTAGTTCGGTGTCGTATTCGATCAAGCTCAAAACAAATGTTATCATCGGATCTAGCCACTGCCATAGAGCCAAGGTATTCCCTATCTGCAATCTCTATCCGAGCGCAGTCTATGATAGTTCGGAAATACAGCCTATGATGCGCTGCTTGCCAAATGATACCGTGGAATTCACACTAAAAAATATAGGACTCAAAGATCAAAAAGATTGGGGACATTCCATTATTTATGTAGATGAATTGATTTTGAAAAAAGATAGCTTCAAGCTCACTGTCGGAAATTCTCGAATCTTTAAATATAAACTCGATACGAATAAAGTATTTACAGCCGAAGTGTTTAATTCGAACTACCATCCAGTGACACCGATTCTCATTCGCCACAATGACCTCTGTGCGAATCGACGCCCGATGATTCCTCAGAATGCCGCTCTTAACTTCTCTCGTCACGATGAAGCCAAAGAGTATGAAGAAGCTTGTACGATTGTGCGAGGCTCCTACGACCCAAATATCAAGTCCGTGCAACCTGTGGGTATGTTTGCAGAGCATTATACTTCTACGGGTACAGAACTGAAATATAGAATAGATTTTCAAAATACGGGAACAGATACCGCTTTCCAAGTGGTATTGATAGATACCTTGAGTTCATTTTTAGATATAGCGAGTTTCGTGCCTGGAGTTTCTTCTCATCCTTATACTGTGGAGTTTGGTGGACGAGCAGTGAAATTTATATTTGACCCTATTAAACTAGTAGATTCGTTTAAGAACGAACCGCTCAGTCATGGTTATGTGCATTTCAAAATCAAACATATCGCCGGCATTAGCCCTAAGACCAAGATAGAAAATAAAGCAGATATTTATTTTGACTACAATGCGCCTGTTAGAACGAATACCGTATTTAATACTATCTTCGATACCATACAAATCTATGTGCCTAAAGCTGGAGACACAGCTAAAGGAAAAGATTCAACATCATCTATCCAAGGAGTAAATCAAACCTCTATTCTCGTATTCCCGAATCCTACGACAGATAAATTCTTCATACAGATGAGCGAACCAGTCAAGGATTTATCTATAGAGATGTATGATATGCAAGGCAGATTGATAAAGACTGCATCTTCTTCAAACAATCAGACAATCGAAGTCTCGGCAGAAGGGATGACCAAAGGCATTTATCATGTTCGATGTATGAGTGGGGAGAAATTGATCGTAGTGAAGAAGGTGATGGTGCAGTAGGAACACGCCTCGTAAGAACACGCCTCGAGGCGTGTTCTTACGAGGTGTCACCACTATAGGCGCGTTCCTACGAGGCGTGTTCTTACAAATCATTATCTTTCCATTTCTTCCTCGACAGTTTTTTTATCGCTTCTTTCTTTTTATTACGGATGATTTTGGTTTTGAATCGACCGTCGTAGAAGCCTTGCTCCTTGGCCTTTTCGCGGTTTTTAGTTTCTATGTGAATATAGAGTTTGGATTTTTTCTTTTTATTATACAATTTCTTCATATTATATACTACCATTCAAATTTGTATAATGCCGACATACAAAGAGTTAATTTTTTTATAATAGAACTATTATAATGTATCGTCGGTATTAGTGCCCATATTGCGAAGAAAATTCTAAGCCTATAATGCCTATCAGAATCAGAAGCAAGAAGCCTATTTGTCGGAGGCTAATATTCTCTTTAAAATAAAACACATCAATCAAAGCCTGCATCAAAAGGGCAAGACCCATCCATACGGCATAACAGATAGCTAAGGGAATAGTTTTGAGTGCCATAGTCAGAAAGACCATATTGAGTATCCCGAAAATGATATAAGTGCATAGCGGTAAAAAAGCGATTCCGAATTTCTGTGAAAAAAATCCATTTCGTTTCAGGCGTATTTTTATATGTCTAAAATTTAGAAATTTGAGAGACGAAGCCCAGAGGGTTTCACACAGCGAAGCCAATAGTATACTAATCCACGCTATCATCTATTTCAATTTCTACGGGTTGAATGGATTTGGGATTGGAAAGTTTCATACCTAATATGCCAGCGAGGATACAAGCGATAAATAAGTACTGAATAACATGCATAGGAATCTGATAAAAAAATACATCGACTATAACTTGAAGCAAGAGGGTCAATCCCATCCATGCGGCATAGACTATGGACATGGGAAGTAATTTATAGGCTTTGGAAATGACAATAGCTATGACTAATCCTAAGACAAAATAGGCGATGATAGGTATGATTTGCTCTAAAAAAGCTGTATCCCATATTTGACCTTGACGAATCAAAGCAAATGCCTTTTCAAAATCAAGTACTTTAAGTACTATGCCCCATAAGGTCTGCAAAACTACTGCTATCAATATATATATATAGGCGCGCAAATCAATTGGTAGTTAATAATAAATAATTGCGAATTTTGTTCGCCATGGTCATTTTATTTAATTGGGTAAATTAATTTCATTATGTCAAATTTAAATCTGAATTTGTAAATCAATTGATAAAAAATCACAAACCCACATGTCAATTAAATCATTTTTATTTTTAAAATTCGCGCAATGGAAACTAGCTAAGGAGCTCGAAACGCATTCTAGATCAGCATTCTACCAGAATCAATTTCTCAATAACTCACTTAAAAATCATGCCAAGACTCTGTTTGGCAAGGAGCATTCTTTTCATAATATTAAAAATTATACTCAATTTAAATCGAGTATCCCAATTCGCAATTATGAAGAATTTCTACCTTTTATTGAGAAAATTAAAAAAGGGGAGAAAAATATTTTAACCGAGAAAGATCCCCTCTATCTTTTGATGACTAGTGGCACCACTGCGGGCAGCAAGTATATCCCTATTTCTAAATCGGGGATAAAGTTTCAGATCGATGCGGCACTCAAGGTGTTGTGTTTTTTCGCTGTAAATGAGAAAAGTGCAGAGTTTATGAATCATAAAATGATATTTCTACAGGGAAGTCCTAAGTTGGATCATACCTATGCTATACCGTCTGGCAGATTATCCGGGGTAGTTTACCATCATATTCCGAAATTTTTTCAGAAAAATAAATTGCCAAGCTATCAAGTGAATATTATGGATGATTGGCAGAAAAAGGTAGATGCTGTTGTAGCGGAAACATGTCACGAAGACATCTCAATTTTTGGAGGTATTCCACCGTGGTGTCTGCAATACTTTGAAAAGTTATTGGAAAAATCGAGAAAACACACATTAAAGCATCTCTTTCCAAACATAGCTGTTTATATCCATGGCGGATTAGATTACAGCAATTACAAGGAGCGAATGAAAAATCTTTTGGGCGAGGGCGTAGCGCATTTGCAGACGTTTCCTGCTTCCGAAGGTTTTTTTGCTTTACAAGATAGGTTAGAATCAGAGGATATGCTGCTTCTGCTGAATCAAGGAATTTTTTACGAATTTCGAACCTTCAATCAAAAACTAGAAGATGTTGTGTCCATAGATAAAGTGAAACTCCATACGCGCTACGAACTTATCATCACCAATAATAGTGGCCTCTACCGCTATGCTATGGGAGATTTGATTGAATTTACTTCTTTAACTCCGTATCGAATAAAAGTGGTCGGTCGCACGAGTCAATTTATCTCTGCTTTTGGGGAGCACGTGATAGCATCTGAAGTGGAGAAGGCATTAGAGCTGGCTTCGTCCAATCTAGATATAACGATTGCAGACTACTATGTGCGGGCTAGTGTCGCTCAAAAAAGATACATTTGGTATATAGAATTTGCAAAAGAGTATTCAGAAAAAATACGATTGAATTTAGCCACTCATCTAGATAAGGAATTGTCCTCTAAAAATAAATACTATGCACATTTAATTCATGGACACATCATAAATCCATGTGAAATTGTGCAACTAAGCCTAGGTAGCCTAGATATATATAGAGATAGTAAAGGGAAGTTAGGAGGGCAAAATAAGATAGTGAGGTTAGGTTTGGATAAAATGGACATTTATAACTAGCAGAAAGTCAATAAATCAATGAGTTTTTCTACAAAAAAATAAAAAAAACGATATGTATTTTATATAATCCATATATATTTGTCTCATAATTTTAAAACTTATATAATCATGAAAAAAATCGCATTATTTATCAGTCTTGCTGTAGGGGTTTCTTTAACAGCTCAGAATGTAATTGGAGTTGGAGCTGGAATTAATCAGTCTTTGGAAACAGGTGGAGGAACATCCATTGGTGGTTCAGCTATGTTTCAAAGAGGTTTCGGTGCTAACTTGGTTGGTGGTCTTGAAGTAGGTTTTTGGTCAGCTTCAGGAGTTTCTACTATTCAAGCAGGTCCAAGAGTAGATTATTATTTTAAAAGTGCATTTGATGGATTTCACGCAGGTATTGCTCCATTGTTCGCTTCTACTTCAGGTTTGAAAGCTGTGGCTATCAATTTGAACATTGGCTACACGCATTCACTAAATGACAAAATGCTTTTAGATGTAACTGCTTTCCCTAACATTGCTATGTCACTTGAGACAGGTGGTGGATCAGCTAAAGGTGTTGGTGCAAGAGTAGGTATAGGATTCAAACTATAGTAGTTTACTTTTAGTTAAAAAAAAAACGCCCTCTCAAAATTGAGAGGGCGTTTTTTTTTGCATCATTTTTTTCTTACGACCTTGAATCGAAGGCTCGAATTTTCGTTCAAAGAGTTTGAGAAGTAAAACTTATCTGTATGGTCAAGAAATAAAATTCGAGAAGTATTAGGAGGGAAAAAACCATTATTTAATGCAATGATCTCTATAATAACATCTTCAGTGAATGCTCTCACATATTCATAAGAGGTCTGAGTTAAATTTAACTCCTTGACCATTTTACCATTGATGACCAGACGCACTTTATCATTATCTACTTTATCATTATCCCAGATTATAAACTTTAAACTATCCGATTTCCATACTAAGGTAGTCTCTTCATTGTCTTTTTTTGTTATAGGGACACCTTGTATAAAAGACTTTATGTCAGATTTACTGACAATAGAATCGTCTTTTTTATTTCTAAAGAACGAATCTAAACGCTCGTTCGCTTTTTCTTTGTTTAAAAAATTTATAGTTCCTTCGCCGCACTTCTTACCATTATTATAGTATCCTACAAACTTTCCTACTATCATGTCATTTCCTAATAATTTTTTCTGCTCCCCGAAGAAATGGATATAACACATATTGTCTAATCCTTGCTTTGACTTGGTAGAGATCACCTTGTATTCCTTAAATTCTAATCGCTTGTCCTTGATTTTTCCTGTTAGTAAAGACTTAGTTTCGTCTACTTTGTTTGGATTAAAAATAGAATAGCCTACAAATGAATTCTTGATTGAATCCATTTTTAATTTGAGTACATATGGATAAGATTCTTTTTTACCTATATGCATTATACCTTCAAAACTAACAGAAGACTGCGCTATGGATGTACTCTCATAAAATAAAAAAAGGCTCATGATCCATGAGCCCTTTATGTGTCGGATTGAAAATTGATTTATTCTCATTATAGTCCTGGATACTTTCCAATCAATATTCGAATGAAATCAACCAACACCCATATAGATAAACCAACGAGAGCCAAATATCCAATAAGTGCTAAGGTAGGAAATGATGCTCCACTGCCTGAGACATAGCCTGAAAGACCTACTAACATTAGCAATAACGCTGCTGCAAAGATCCCCAACTTGATTAATCCCATTTTCATATTTCCTAAAACAAAGTCATGAACCCCTAATACACCAAAAAAGAAGCATAATACCGCAGCCAGAACTTGTTTCCCTCCGCCGTCTCCTGCAGCAGAGGCCGCGGCTAGCTCTAGCTCAGACTTTGCTTCTTCTTTGGACTCCGAAATTTTCATTGTATGAGTCTCCTCTGCTCCTTTAATAGAAATAGTTGATTTTTTTTCTTTTCTTTCTTTCTGCACAGGAAAGGCAGCATACATTCTAGTAGTAATACCTGTTATCAGCAGGCTAAGAAAGGCGATGAAGATAAATTTTTTCATGTTTTATTTTTTTATAATTAGATAACAAATATATGTAGAATAGACATTAAAGAATATTATATTTTATATTTTATCTAAACACCTTGTTTCAAGGCATTTGCCCGGATCTTATTTTACTATAATCTTAGCCTTCTATTTAAATTTCTATTGATTTAATCAAAAAACATTATCTTTGCACTCGCTTTTAAATAAAGCCTTCCAATAGAAGTCGTTCATATCTGGGTTTTTTTCTGTTACAAGGTTTTTATTTTCTAGCATATTTTAGAATTTTAAACCAAAGAAAAAATGACATTCGAACAGTTGGGCTTAAGCCCTAAGACACTTCGTGCATTAGCCGAAATGAATTTTACCATCCCCACTCCTATTCAGGAACAAGCTATCCCAAAACTGATGGAAGCGGACATTGACCTATTAGGACTAGCTCAAACCGGTACAGGGAAAACCGCAGCATTTGCTTTACCTATATTGGAAAAAATAGACGCAAGCAATAGAAAGCCACAAGCGCTTATTTTGTGTCCTACCAGAGAGCTATGTATGCAAATCACCAAAGATATTGAGAAGTTTAGCTCTATGACTCCAGAAGTCAGAACCGTAGCGGTCTATGGCGGTGCGAGTATCTCTATGCAGATTAGAGATCTGAGAAGAGGTGTTCAAGTAATAGTAGCTACCCCAGGCAGAATGATAGATATCATCGAGCGAGGTGAAGTCAACTTCGAGCAGGTGAAAATTGTCGTCCTAGATGAGGCAGATGAAATGCTCAATATGGGTTTCAAAGAAAGTATCAATCAAATACTTTCGAATACCCCTGATGAGAAAAATACATGGTTGTTTACAGCAACTATGCCTAAGGATATTAAAATTATCACCAAAAAGTATATGCGCAATCCTCTCGAGGTCAGTGTATCGGTCAATAAAGGTAATGAGAATATCGATCACCAATACTATGTCATCAATCCAAGAGATAGATACGCCGCTGTGAAGAGAATCGTTGATTTCTACCCGGATATTTTCGGTATTGTATTTTGTAGAACAAAGAATGAAACCAAGGACGTAGCCGATATGCTCATCAAAGATGGCTACAATTCGGATGCATTGCATGGAGATTTAACTCAGCAACAACGCGATATCGTGATGAATCGCTATAGAGAAAAATCACTTCAATTGTTAATCGCAACTGATGTGGCAGCCAGAGGAATTGATGTGAGTGATGTGACGCATGTCATTAATTATGCATTACCAGATGATGCAGAAAACTATACACACAGAAGTGGTCGTACTGCTCGTGCAGGTAAAAAAGGCATTTCTATATCTTTAGTTTCTAAAAGGGAGATTTATAAAATTTCCGAATTAGAGAAAATCGTAAGCAAGAAGTTTGAAAAAGTTAACGTGCCAACCGGAGCGGAAGTTTGTCAAAATCAACTATTAGCACTCATCCATAGAGCACATGCCGTCGAGGTCAATGAAGAACAATTAGCCCCTTTTATGGATCAAATAAATGCTGAATTTGAAGACATGTCTAAAGAAGAGGTGATCAAAAGATTTGCATCTATGGAGTTCAATCGCTTTTTAGAATATTACCAAGACTCTAGAGATTTGAATCAAAGTGGTGGAGATTTCGGTAGAGGTGAGGTCAGAGGCAGAAGCGAGCGACCAGAGCGATTTGGTGGCGAGCGATCCGAGAGAGGAGCACCGCGTGAGCGCGTGGACCGAAGAGATAGCGGTGGAACCATTCTCCCGCAGACTGGCTACGATCGATATTTTATCAATATAGGAAATCTAGATAAAATCACCAAAGGCGACTTGTTGAGAATCGTATGTGATAGCTCCAATGTACGCGGTGGAAGTATCGGACGCATTGACATGAAAGATAAGTTTTCATTCTTTGAAGTGGAGTCTAAGTTTAAAAAAGATATTCTAGCTGGACTGAAAAATATAAATCATAATGGTCGCTCATTGAGAGTAGATCTGGCTAGTGAAGGAACCAGTGTATCTGGCACAGGTGGAGATCGACCGGCTTCCTTTGGTGGACCTAGATTTGGAGACAAACGCGGTGGTGGTGACAGATTCTCTTCCAACGATAGAGGTGGTAGTCGTGATGGAGGTAGCCGATTTGGTGGATCTCGTGATGGCGGTTCTCGCTTTGGAGGCAATAAAGAGGGCGGTTCTTATGAAAAAAGAGAGCGCAAGCCAAAGGTAAAAGAGGATAACTTTAAGTTGGACTTTAAGTTTGACGGAGGGTTTTAGTCATGAATAATTAGAACAAAGAGTGGACAAGAATTAGTATTATTTTTCTTGTCCATTTTTTTTACGTGGGTTTTATAGCTTCCCAAATCACTTCCGCAGCTGTATCCCAATCGTATTTAGCCGCTTGTATAAGCGCATTTTTAGATAAAGTCTCCCTCAAGTTATGATTACTTTCCATTGAATGCATGGCTTCCGCTATCTCTTCGATATTGTGCGGAGATACTAAAATAGCTGCATTACCTGCTACTTCAGGCATCGACGATATATTGGAACAAATTACGGGAACTCCACAAGCCATAGATTCTACAATGGGTACACCAAATCCCTCATAGATAGATACCATAACCAAAGCAATCGCTGAACCCACCCATTTTGCAATAATCTCAGGAGGAGAATGAGGTATTTGAATGACATCGCTTTTTGAGCTCATTTGCCTTAGGTAGTTAGTTACATCTTCGTACTTCCAAATTCTACCAATCAATACTAGCTTAACCTGGTTATTATATTGTTTTTTATACCTCTCAAATGCTTTTAATAAGTTCAAGACATTTTTCCGCGGATGTATAGAGCCTACAAAAATGAAATAGTCGCAACCTTGGGTGTTTTCTTGTTTGAACTTATTGATCTCTGCATCTTTCAAAGGCTGATAAACCTCTGCAGCAGCATTGGTTGAGACAACAATTTTATCCTCGGGACAATGATAAAAATTTAGCAAATCATTTTTTGTCGAATTGGATACCGTAACTATTTTTTCAGAGGTCGAAATATATTTAGGTGTATAATATCGAAAGAATTTCTCTGTCAATATATCCACTTGGCCATCAAAAAGAGCAAAGGCAATATCATGAATGCCAGTTATTTTTCTGCCCTTCCATTTCACAGATGTATAAGTGTCCAACGAGATAAAAACATCGGGCTTAATCTTATTGAGCACACGAGGAACCATCCACTCGAACCAAATATACCAAAGAAGCGGATGACGAGCAGGAGGCCAAACAACAACGGGAGTTACATTTTTTCCAAAAATAAAACTGCTATCATAGGGTCTATCGAATAAAAAATAAAACTGGATGTCTGGATTTTTTTCTACCCACCGTTTAACTACTTGGTAGGTGAACCAACCGATGCCATCAAGTTTATTTGGGATTAAAACTCTAGTATTGATTGCGATTTTTTGTGGGGCAGATGTCGTCAAATTACTAGTTTGTGGATTCAATTCTATAGAATGAATAGGATTATTGATTATTTTTTAAGAAGTCTTCGTGGCGCTTGATCATCATTTTTTTCAGTTTGGCAGGCTTTATAATTTTGATATCATCGGAGTATTGCATGAGTTCATTCACTAATTCTAGGTTGATATAGGTTCTCAATTTGACTACCAGCCCTTTGGTGGTTTCTGATAAAATGGTCTGACTAGGATGGATAGGAAAATTGCGTATATAACCTGCTAATTTATCGCTAAATTCCAATTCTACAAATTCTGAAATATCATCTTTGTCGACTGAAATTCCAATGGAGTGTTTGAAATATACGTGTATATTGAAATCTTTTGAGGAAACCATTCTTGTTTCGGATTCTCTTAAGTTGGCAATTCTGTCTAACCCGAATATCCGTATTTCTTTTTTAAAATTATCCAAACCGACCAAATACCATCGACCTCTATATTCCTTCAATCCATATGGCGCTATATCTCTCGTCTCTTTGATATTTTCTTGTGGATTGTATTTTGTATAGTCAAACTGAATGCATTTTTTTTCTTTTATAGCCGTTTGAATATCGTAGATAAATTGTTGACCTACCATACAGCTCTTATCATAGGCTATCTTGGACTCGAAGTTTTCCAAGTATTTCTGATAGTTAAAAAATTGAAGGGATTGGGTAATTTTAGAATTCTGAATATCAGATTCGCTTTCTACAATAAAATAAAATCCATCTCGATTGCACTTGATAACTACTTGAAATAAATCTTCAATATCATTAATCATTCGCTGGAAAGTGCGCTGCGATACAGTCATATCTTCGCCTCCCATGCGCTCGATGGCGTCCATGAGTTGTTGAAATGTCGCTTTCTTTTGGTTGGATAGTCGCCCGAGAATGGCTATATATCGCTTTACTATGTAGCTGACCTTCATTTCTAGTTAGATTTGAGATGTCAGATATGAGATATTAGATAAGAACGGTTGAGTAATAGGTAGAATATTCTAATTTGCTTTGAGTCCCAATAACCCAGCCATGGTAGCGCCTATTTCTGCAGGACTATCGCAAACGGTAATGCCGCACTCACGCATGATGGCCATTTTAGCCGCAGCCGTGTCGTCTTTGCCACCTATGATAGCACCCGCATGACCCATTCGGCGACCTGCAGGAGCTGTTTGTCCAGCGATAAAACCGACAACTGGTTTTTTATTTCCTGTTTCCCGAATCCATCGGCTCGCCTCCGCTTCCATACCCCCGCCTATTTCACCTATCATGACAATAGCGTCTGTGTCGGGGTCATTCATAAATAATTCTACCGCTTCTTTGGTAGTCGTGCCGATAATCGGATCCCCACCTATGCCTATAGCCGTGGAGATTCCCATGCCTGCTTTGACTATTTGGTCTGCTGCTTCATAGGTCAATGTCCCTGATTTCGATACAATACCTATTCTTCCATTTTTAAATACAAACCCTGGCATAATGCCCACTTTCGCTCCGTCTGGAGTTATAACCCCTGGACAATTCGGACCTATCAATCGAGATTTTGATTTTTCTACTACCGCTTTGACCTTGACCATATCCTGAATAGGAATCCCTTCTGTGATACAAACGATGGTTTCTATCCCAGCATCCACCGCTTCGAGTATGCTATCAGCAGCGAAAGCAGGTGGCACGAAAATAATAGAAACATCACATCCTGTAGCCTTTTTAGCATCCAATACTGAATTAAATACAGGTTTATCAAGGTGTTTTTGTCCACCTTTGCCTGGAGTCACACCGCCCACTACATTGGTGCCATACTCGAGCATCTGCTCAGCGTGGAAGGTGCCTTCTTTTCCTGTGAATCCTTGAACTATTATTTTCGAATTTTTATTGACTAATACTGACATGGTATGAATTGATGTGTTGGGTTATGGATTAAGTATGGGCAAATTTAATAAAATAATTGATTCTAGGGATACTAATTAAAAACTGAGAGCTATTTTGGTGGGTTCAAGTTCTCAATATCGTCTAAGTCTCTATGTCTTCCAGTACTCAATTTATTTTTTATTAAATCCTTGTATGAAATAAACTTGACCATCAAATTATCAATATTGACTTCTTTTGTATTTAAAAAGCATTCGTCAAATTTTACTCCATCTATTTCTGTCAATAAGTCAATACGCAGTGGGGGATTACCTAGCTGAATTACATTGCCTTCTGTTATAAAATCTTCAACTTTAAAATTGAAATAAGAAAAGCCAAATTGATTGACGGTTTCTAAAACTTTTTCAGCGTTCTCTTTTGTAGGATTTATCCATACGTCTAAATCTCCCGTATAGCGTGGATGACCGTGAATACCTACTGCATATCCGCCTACTATGAGATATTCAACCTCTTTTTCTATTAATAATTTTACAAACTCGTATAAGTCTGGGCTGAACATTACCTAAAAATTTTATATATTGATCTCTTAGCATTTCGATGGCATCCAATCGTTCTTGATCAGTCTTTTGACTCCAGTAGAGAAAATCATTACTTGAAGTCTTCTGTTTGATAATTTTTACCACCTTATCCACCAAACAAAATTACGTAAAAATTGGCATTTATTCCATTATTTCCACCTCATACCGCTCGACGCAGTATTTCTCTACGTTACATTCTCCAGTTTTGACATTAAATCGCCACTGATGCAGTGGGCAGAGGATTTCTTCCCCTTTGATTTCGCCTAAGCCTAGACTAGCTCCTTGATGAGGACAGATGTTGTCTATTGCATAAATCTCTCCGTTTAAGTTGACAATACAATACTCCTTGCCTCCTTGAATAAAAATGGAAGTTTGTTGGGGTTTAGGAATGTATTTAAGAGGAACACTTATTTTCTTTTTAGAATCTAACCTAGTTGGTTGAGCATTTCGCATTCGTATGATAGAAAAGTTTAAACTAGAATCTGTAATATTCTGTGCCAAGTCTTGTAAATTGTCCAGTATCTTTAAATCTATATTTCCTCTATCCTTAATTGCTTGGATAGGTTGACTTAGTATTGTTTTTCCAATTGGAGTTTGAGATTCATACGAGATAAAGTATCCTGCAACTTTATCTAATATTTCGAATGAAGCTGCATCAAATTCATATAAATAAAGGGTGGTTGATATAGCTTTTTCTAACCATTTTTCTTCAATAGCTAGGACATATTCGAATTCGTCTGATAAGAATTTTACTTTGTCATCTTCTGAAGTAGTATGCCCAGCATAAAAGGTCACTCTAGGACAATCTCTCGGTAATAAATAATTATGTAAGAGAGTCTCAGATACTGCAAAAACAACGTCTTTTTTTAATTCTGCAAAGGCTGTTGCTGGTCTAGGGTGGAAGATTTCTATTGTAGGATCCTCACTGACATGAAATATTCTCATAAACTAACATCACTTTT
Organism: Sphingobacteriales bacterium; assembly: GCA_021297855.1. GTDB lineage: Bacteria > Bacteroidota > Bacteroidia > Chitinophagales > JADJOU01 > CHPMRC01. The sequence goes on from JAJTHM010000017.1 coordinate 16,184, forward strand.
GTCTATTTTGCTTAATTTGATCATCAAACAATTGCCAAATCTTGTCATCTCTCACAGGAGCATCAATGATAATATCTTCTTTAGAGACTGGATGCGTAAAGCGCAAGTACTTAGAATGCAAATCGAAATAACCGTCCTCATTCGGTCGCTTGAAGTTGTACTTCACATCCCCTTTGACAGGAAATCCGTGATGCGCAAACTGAGCTCTTATCTGATGATGACGACCTGTCATGAGGTCCACTTCAGCTAGCATATAGTTATCTAATTCCGCTATGATTTTGTATTTCAACTCCGCACGCTTATGCATGGGCTTATCGACATCGCTCACATAGGATTTATTGTGATTTTCTATTTTGCGCAGATAGTTGACCCAGTGCCCTTCTTTCGGTAGATTGCCTTTTTCAATAATAGCCCAGTAGGTTTTTTTGATTTCTCTAGCGACGAATAAATCACACATTCTCTCCAGCGACTTTGATGTCTTACATACGATCACAATGCCACTCGTAGGTCTATCTATTCTATGCGGCAGGCCGATAAAAACATTTTCATCTGGACCTTTGCCCTTTTTCTCACGTTGATAGTCCTTAGCTATTTCTTCAAGAGGTTTGACTATACGCTCCTTGTCCCACTGAACCAGCATTCCTGGAGGTTTGTTGTAGATGATGAGATGATTGTCTTCGTATAATATGCTAAACATACTTATAGGTAATAATTAATAACTAATAGTTAATAACTGTGTGAAATTAGGCAACAATTTTCATAATCAATTTTTATCATCGATTTGAAAGTGTTTTAATACTTGAAGTTAATATTTTCAGAAGTTCAGTATTCAATTTGTGAAGTTCATTAAAAACCTCTTCGTTCATTAATTCAGATTCAAAAAGTAGTTCAATCCAATATTCAGTCTCGTTTGCTTCTTTCAATGAAATTTTATACTTATGAATAAAATCATTTTTACTTTCTGCATATTTTGCTTCACGAATATTGGCGCCAATACTTGTTCCACTTTTCATTAATTGCCTTGTAAGAATGTACTCTTTTTTTACCTCAGAAATGTTTCGACAATGTTTTATTATTAAAAGTGCAAGCGATTTACTTTTATCTAATAATGCATTTTTATTTTCCATACTGACCTAATTATAACCTATTCCCTATTCGTTATTCCCTATTAATTATTACCTATTACCTATTCGTTATTACCTTAAGCGCTAACTCATCTAACTGCTTATCATCTAGCCTGCTCGGCGCATCAATCATAATATCTCTCGCACTATTATTTTTTGGAAACGCTATATAATCTCGTATAGTTTCGCTACCACCTAGTATAGATACAAAACGGTCAAATCCAAAGGCGATTCCTGCATGCGGTGGAGCGCCAAATTTGAATGCATTCATCAAAAAACCAAACTGTGCTTCTGCTTCCTCTTGACTAAATCCAAGAAGGTTAAACATTTTGGACTGTAAATTTTTGTCATAGATTCTGACAGAACCACCTGCTACTTCGTTCCCATTCAAAACTAGGTCATAGGCATTGGCTCTCACTTTGAGAGGGTCTGTTTCTAATAAGGCTTGATCTTCTGGTTTAGGTGCTGTAAAAGGATGGTGCATGGCATGGTATCTGCCGCTTTCCTCATCCCAATCTAATAATGGAAAATCTACCACCCACAGAGGAGCAAATTCATCTGCTTTTCGCAATCCCAATTTTTCTGCGATAGCCATTCGCAATGCCGATAATTGCGGTCTAACTTTTTTGGCTTCTCCAGCTAAAATGAGCATTAAATCACCTGCTTTGGCCTTAAATTTTTCAGACCATTTTTTCAAGTCTTCTTCGGAATAAAATTTGTTGACAGAAGAAGTCAGTGTCCCATCTAAATTGTATTTCGCCCATATAAGTCCTGTAGCGCCAACTTGAGGTGTCTTTACATAGTCTGTCCACTCATCGATTTGTTTTCTCGTCCACTCCGATGCTCCTTCTACCTTTATGCCCACAACTAATTCTGCACTATCAAAAATGGCAAAGTCTTTGCCTTTGACGAGTTCATTTAATTCGCAAAATTCCATTCCAAAACGTATGTCTGGTTTATCATTGCCATAGGTATTCATCGCATGCTCATAGGTCATACGAGGAAACGTACCTAAGTCAATACCTTTGGTTTCTTTGACAATAAATTTAGTAGCAAGTTCGAAAACTTGTAGGATATCTTCTTGCTCTACGAAAGACATTTCACAGTCCACCTGGGTAAACTCAGGCTGTCTATCTGCTCTCAAATCTTCGTCACGAAAACATTTGACTATTTGAAAATATTTATCAAGACCACCCACCATCAATAATTGCTTAAAGGTCTGAGGGGACTGAGGAAGTGCAAAAAACTGTCCAGGATTGACTCTACTCGGTACGACGAAATCTCGCGCACCCTCTGGTGTAGATTTGATAAGAACAGGTGTTTCTACTTCTATAAATCCTTCCTGGGATAAATATTGACGGAAAAGTTGGGCAACCTTATGTCTAAAGATGAGTTTGTCTTTTAGTGGATTTCTACGAATATCTAAATAGCGATATCGCATGCGGAGTTCCTCGCTCCCATCCGTATCATCTATGATAGTAAAAGGAGGAATTTCACTAGAATTGAGAATGCTAAACTCAGAAGCGATAATTTCAATTTCTCCAGTAGGAATATTTAAATTTTTATTCTCTCTTTCCTTGACCAGACCTGTTACTTGAACTACGAATTCTCTACCGAGCTCATGCGCTTTTTCATATAGGGCTTGATTTTCCTCGGCATTGAATACAACTTGGGTGATACCATAGCGGTCTCTTAAATCAAGAAATGTCAACTTGCCAAATTCTCTCAAATTCTGCACCCATCCCGATAAGGTAACGGTTTGTCCTTGATTTTTTAAATTTAATTCTCCGCAAGTGTGTGAGCGATACATAAGTGGTCAGTTTTCAGACGTCAGAAATCAGTAGAATTTGCCTACCAAAAACCTGATGGCCGACTACTGATTACTTCCGACTATTTTGAGGAAAGTAAGGGATTCGAACCCTTGAGACCTTGCGGCCTACCCGCTTTCCAAGCGAGCGAGTTCAACCACTCCTCCAACTTTCCCTAGGTTAATTATTTTTTGGGAAAGCAAAGATAATAAAATCTTAACTTAACTACACAAATCTTTCTCCATTTATATAAACTTCATCTATGAGCGTCTTTCCAAAGTTATATGGAATTGAGGATAGTGAAATAAGGTCTGAGGATGTAAAGAAATTCGCTCGTTTACCTATGGAGATACTTCCTAGCTCGTGGCTTAGATCCATAGCATAAGCACCGTTGATGGTGGCCGCATTGAATGCTTCCGCTGGGAGTAGGTTCTGATAGATACAGGCTAGGGAAATAACGAAATTCATATTTCCACTCGGCGTGCTGCCAGGATTATAATCGGAAGCTAATGCTATAGGTAAACCACTGTCTATCATCTGCCGAGCAGGGGCATAGGGTATTTTGAGATAGAATGAACAGGATGGAAGTAGCGTTCCTATGGTAGATTTATTTTTTAAATAATCAATTTCTTTTTGAGTCATTTCCTCGAGATGATCAGCAGACAATGCACCTCTGTCAACAGCCAATTGCAAGGCGCCTGTATTGGAAAGTTGATTGACATGTAGCTTCGGTTTAAGCCCAAATTTGTCCGAATAGTCTAAAATGCGATGGGCATCTTCTATTGAGAAATAATTTTTCTCAATGAAAATATCGATGTATTCTGCGAGTTCTTCTTTGGCGACGATTTCTATACATGGGTATATGACTTTTTCGATATACTCTTTCGGATTAGTTTTATATATAAATGGAATTGCATGAGCCCCAAGGAAACTTGCCTTTATGGGAATGGCAAAATTCTCATAAAGTTTTTGTATGACACGAAGCATTTTCAGTTCGGCATCTATGGTCAAGCCATAACCACTTTTGATTTCCAAAGCACCTGTTCCCATGCGAATCACTTGTTTTACTCTATGTGTAGCGGATTCCAATAGCTTTTCTTCACTCGTCTCGCCTAATTTAGCGGCACTATTTAAGATGCCTCCTCCAGCAGCGGCTATTTCTTCATAGGTTTTTCCTTGAATTTTCAGTTCAAACTCATGCTCTCTGGGTTCGGCAAAAATGATATGCGTATGGGAGTCTGCATAGCAGGGTAAAACTGATTTCCCCTTTAAGTCAATAATGGGCGCTCCATTTTCTATCCAATTTCCCATATCACCAAAGGCGATAATCCGACCATTTTCAACTTTTACATAGGCGTTGGCTATAGATCCAACGGTATTCATTTCTCCGCCAGAGAGCCTCCGAATATTTTCGTCGAGGATGCCGTATAGATTTTTTATATTGATAAAATTTTTCATGTTTAAATGGAATTTAAATGGGTGTCGAATTAATTTATGATAAGGATTTGTTTGGTTTTAGAATCGATTTTTACCTTTTCTGAAATTCTATAGCCTAAAATTGCAATAATTTCCTTGTTGCTATCCAAAAGAATACTATTCGACATCTTTTTAGTTTTAGACCAATTTGCTTCTTGGGCAATGTCTGAGACTTTTCTGGATTTGCTTCCCATGCCGTAGGCATTTATCTTATCCCCATCAGCCATTGGGCGGAGAAGAATGGGAAATTTGATTTTTTCAATATCAAAATACAAATGTCCTTCCTGAAATAACAGAGGAACTTCATTTATTACTTGTACGTTGATTTTTTTTTCAAGCGCTAATTCATTTATAGAAGAAAATACTTTTGGCTCACTAGGATTTTTTATGATTCTTTTTAGTACAAAATTTTTCACTTCTATATCTCCTAATGTGAGTTTAAAGAATTTTGATTCGCTGCTCGATATGGATTTGCGGATATCGGATAGGATGGATTTATGTGCAATTTCTCCTTCCAATAAATAAGATAGTACAAGCGACAAATACGATTTAGTTGCGATGACGTTTAAATTTACTTCACCCTTCGTCTTCCAGTCTTGATTTAAGTATGAAAAATTATCATCCAATAAAGACAGGGTTTGAGCACTTAAATCTCCGAGGTGCTCCAAAGCTTCTCGATAAGAAGGATTAATCTCTTTTACCAAGGGAAAAATTTGATTTCTTATTTTGTTTCTTTGATAAATAGTTTCCAGATTTGAAGCGTCCTCAATATGTTTTATCTGATTCTCTCTTGCATAGCTAAGGATATCTTCTTTACTAATTTGCAAAAGGGGTCTACAGTATTTCTCGTCACGCACTTTTTTCATGCCAGTCAATCCCAATAGACCAGCACCTTTTAGCATCCTCATAAAAATAGTCTCTGCCTGATCATCGGCATGGTGAGCCAACAGGACGAGGTCAAATTTTTCTTGTTTTATTAATTCTTCAAAGTAGGCGTATCGCAGATTTCTTGCCTCCATTTCTATCGAGATTTGATTTTCATTTGCACTATCTAACGTGTCAAATCTTCGTATGAAGATAGAAATTTGATTGCTTTCTGCGAAGGATTTGACAAAGTTTTCATCAGTGAATGAATCTTCGCCTCTCAATTGAAAATTGCAATGAATAATGGAAAAGGGTAGTTTGCTCTTCAATAATAGATGCGCCAGTACCATACTATCTGCACCACCACTGCAGGCTAGGGCCAATTTTTTATTCCTGAGAAATTCTAACTGTGACTTAATAAACATAGAAATATTTATTCTTGGCTCTTAAATTGGTTATTAATTCAGATTTAGCATAACCTAAATTCGACATCACTACAAAACTATCTCTTTTGTCGATATATTCTGTCCATTTATTTTTATTCTCTTTTGCCAGAACTAATAATTCTGGATTAGATTCCAACTGAAAACTGTATTTATTGGGCAGTGTATTAAAATATTCATATTTCGAATGCAAAATAGGCGCGTCCGTATTATAGTAGGACGTCAAACTATGAAGAAAGTAGTATTTCATATTATCATCGATGGTATCTGCAAATACATGTACAGTATTTTTATTCTTATACACGATGGCACTATGATTATAATTTGAAACGAGAAACCATTTTTCATCTTTTAGAAGTCTATAGCCTAGAAAGGAACTGTAAAATACTATAATGATAAAATAGAATAACATCCATCGAAGACTCAATCTGGACTTAGTGTATAGGAGCGTCAATAAAAGCGCAATAAAAAGAAAGAAAACAATCAATCCGAATCCATCGAGAGCATTAGAGGATATACTTGAAAAAGGCAAGTGACTAAAGAAGGTGATGATGTGATTCTGAATGGCGATTAAAAGGGATAAAATACTGCCAAGCATCTGGGATAACAGGGCCAATTTAGAGAATAGTAAAAATATAAAGCCCGTGTACATAATCAGTGTCGTCAAGGGAACCACAAGAATATTGCTCAAGGAACCTAATAGAGAAAACTTATGGTAGTAATAAATCGTCAATGGTACAGTAAACAACCAAGCAGCTGAGAGTGTAATCAAAGACTTCCACATAAAATTAGTCACTACGGAGTCGAATTGAATTTTCCAAACTGTACGCTGATAGATAAGCATAATGCCGAGCAGAGCGATATAAGAAAATTGATAACCTACATTAAACAATTGATGTGTGTCGTAGAGCAGAATCAGCCAAGCAGACAGAAATAAAATATTATAGGAACTAATGCGCATCTGCTTCCATTTGGCTATATCAAAAAACAGGAACATGATAAAGCTGCGCATGATAGGTGCACTAAAGCCTGTCATGAGCGCATAGAGAAAGGAAATAGAATGTTTGATCCCAATCCGAAGGGTTTCCTTTTTAATGAAGAATGACAGAAGATATTCTAAAAATAAGATGAGAATGCCAAAGTGCAGACCAGAAATAGATAGTATATGAATCGTGCCCGTATCGGCATATGCGGTATAGAGTTCTCTATCTATATCGGTGCGAATGCCTATCAAAATAGATTTCGCTATAGCATTGGAGGAGGCTTCAGGAATAGCCCTATCAATCTCTTTCTCGAAATAATCTCTCAATTTTAGGGGTAGTTTCATAGCCTGATATACAAAACTTGTATCGCTGCCCACAACAGTATATTCCCGAGAGTAAATCGTTGTGTATATTTTTTTTCTTGATAACCATTGCGCATAGTCAAATTCAAAGGGATAGTGCGCAGGTCTAGGGCGACTTAGCCTGCCTTGTATCTGCATAATTTGACCATAATATGGAGGCGATAGATCGCTTTCCTTGGGAAGATAGAGAAGGATTTTTTCCTGCACATCCAGCGTCAGGGAATCCGTTTCACTTTTCAATAGGCTCGCTTCTATTTGCAGAGACTTCGCTTTTGCTATGGGTTTATCTTCGATACGAATGAGGTGATAGGCTTCATGGTCTAGTATGGGAGTTAGTTTTTCTATACTGGTTGTTTGGTCATAGAGTGCCAGGCTATGAAACGCAATACCACATCCTAAAATAAGGGAGAATACAGTGCTGTCTCCCAGTTTGCTTCGACTCGTTTTGAGAAGATGATAAGAGAGCATAAGAAGTCCAAAGACGATGAAGGGTATGGATACCAATAGCCATAGATTGTCTATGTTATCTGCGGCAACAACACCTATACCGAACGCTATAAAAACCTTCAGATAAAGCAAATCTGTCAATAAAAATTTGCGCCCAGATTTCATAGATTATAGTTTAACTATAAATTTTTCTCACTAGACTTTCCACTTTAAGCTTTCGGCTAAATAGTAGCTAGACACTTCAATTCTATAGAAATGGAACTAGGCAGCGAGGAAACCTCCACGGTCGTTCTGCTGGGCATGGCGTCTTTGAAGTATTCAGCGTAGAGCTTATTATATATATGGAAATCTCGTTTCATATTGACGAGAAAAACAGTGACATCCACTAGTTTGTCCCAGCTACTTCCGCTTTCTTCTAGCACCGTTTTCACATTATCAAAAACAGAGCGCACCTGGGCTTCAAAATCAAACTCCAAGTAGTTTCCGTATTTATCCAGCTTCAAGCCAGGGATTTCATCGGTACCAGCCTTGCGAGGCCCTATGCCACTTAGGAATAATAAGTTTCCTACCTTACGCGAGTGTGGATATAGACCGAGAGGCTTGGCAGCCTTGTCGGTGAGTATGGGATTGTTGTCAGACATAAATTTTATAGTTGTCTAGCAAAGGTAAGAAAAAATGGGATAGTTTAAAGAATAGACATAAAAAACGACCCACCTAGGTGAGTCGTTTGAAGTACAACATAAATTAGTAGTATACTACCAACTTTGACAATTTATTGATTTTCTTCTACCAGAACGTTCACTATATTATTAGAACATTCTACTAAGCCAGATGCAATGGGAAACTCTAACGCTTTATTGTCATTATCTGCTACGATTACCTTGCCTTTTTTTAAAGCAGAAACGATTGCGGAGTGATTATTCAATAGTTGAAAAGCTCCATCCATACCTGAGCAGATGACTGAAGTTGCATTTTCAGAGCTATAGAGCGTCTTTTCTGGAGTGATTATATTGAGGGTCATAATATAGATATGAGAAGTTAGATATAAGATATTAGATATTAGATGTGAGAAGTTAGATATAAGATATTAGATGTGAGAAGTTAGATATAAGATATTAGATGTGAGAAGTTAGATATAAGATATTAGATGTGAGAAGTTAGATATA
>JAJTHM010000021.1 GCA_021297855.1 Sphingobacteriales bacterium
AGATGCGAGAAAATGTAGAATCATTTATGAAAGAAAGAAAGAAAAATAAAAAGCAAGTGCAAAAATACTTTCACGCAAAGCACGTCAGATATGCAGCTTAGAAATTATAGTATCACTAAATATCTAAACGATTAATAATATAGGGCCATAATCTAATACTATCGAGACCAAAATTTTCTATATTACATTTTGTTGAGCCTCTATCTATTTGAGAGATTGATGATTTGCAAATTAATGTACTTGTAGTAAGTAAATAAATTAGTTTTATTGTCTTAATAAACATGGTTTAATTAATAATTTTAAAACCAAATATAAGGGCAGAAGTCATAGTATCGCTCCTTCTCAGGGCGAGTGCGAAGGACATAGCCAAAAGATAACTCTAGCCCTCCATAACTATTACTTGCTGTGCTGAGTGGAGAAGTATTCATATCATAGCTTAGCTGAATTGAACTTCGCTTAATATCATATTGAACCCATGGGATAAATGCATCTCCTGCCCTCCAGCTCACACCGAGTTTTAATTTATTGCGTTCTCTGCTTTTAGGCGCTAGATTCATTCCTATTCCTCCTCCAAAAACGACTTCATATTTTTTGTCTTGATGCTGATAGAAGAAAAGAGGTATGAGGCTATATCCTTTACCTATTCTAAATTCACCATTGATATAGGCATTGATTCTATTTTGCAATAACGTATTGGTAGATTTTCGTAAAAAATTTTGTTCAGAGGATAGTAAATGTTGCATGGATCCTCCAATAGAAATGACATGCTGTTCCATAAATGTTTGCTGATAGTTCAGCCCTAGTCCAAAATCAAAAAAGCCAAGGCTGAGTCGATCAAACTGCTCAGTGACTGGTAGATTTGGGTCGAAGTAGTCTCCGTTGAATTGCTCAGGAAATCGCAAGAGCTCTGGGTTATAGCTTCGATTGATATAATTGACATTGGCGCCGATGGAAAGAATCATAAAATTCAATCCAGAGGTGACGAGATGATAGGCTCCAGATCCAGTAGCTTGGAAAGTGGTATACTTGGAGTCACCGGCACGATCCGCCAGCACTTGAATTCCTAATCCAAATTTATCTTTCGTGACTTTAAAGGGAAAATTCATGTCAGCACTCATGCCGAAAGAATTATAGTTGACGGGAATGGTCGCCCATTGGTTTCTGGCTATAGCCATCAGTCGTATGTCTTCCTCCATAGCACCTGTATTGGCTGGATTTAGGAAAATCGGAGTTCTGTAGTATTGTGAAAAGTGTAAATCTTGACAGTAAGTATCGCTGTACTTTGAAGATATCAGAATAATTAGAACTGCTAAATGCAGAGATCTGAATACTGTATTCCTTTTTTTGTGACACAAGGTTTCACAAAGTCTAGCACAAAGTCTCACAAAGTTAAAGAATGTGTATTGAAAAATCTTACGCTCAATTTGTTTACTAATATTATTTTGGTAATCAATATCGAATTCTGACCACCGCTCACTATTGACTATCCGCTGACGTCTGTCCACTACCCACTATTTTAATATCGTAATATTCCCCTTCTTAGTCATATTGGCTCCACCTATGCACTCTACATAGAGATGATAAGCAAATACACCAGGCTCTAACTCTATTCCTTTATAAGTGCCATCCCACCCTTTTTTCTGATTGGTACTTTCAAAGACAAGCTGCCCCCACCGATCATAAATCATGAATTGCATTTTTTGGATATTATCTCCCATCACATAGAGGGCATCATTTTTTCCATCCTTGTTGGGAGTGAATCCTGTAGGGACATATACTTCTGGGTCATCGCAAACTTCATAATATACAGTGACTACGACAGAGTCCCCGCTCCGGCATCCTAGCGGATCTCTCACCTCTACATAGTAGGTGGTCGTCGTATCAGGTGAGGCTTCTGGACTAGGGATAAACTTATTGTCCAAAGTCCTGGATGGCGACCATAAATAGCCGACGACATTTGAAGCACTCGCTTGTAAAATCGTTTTCGAACCGTATTCTATTTTATCAGGATTGGCAGTGACACTCAGGTCATCTAAATATCTGCTATAATCTACTTTAATGGAGTCTCTATATTGACATTTAGTAAAAAGACTACTCAATGCTACGCATCGAATAAGTGCGGAATCAACAATCTTATAACTGACAATGTTCTTGTTATTAGCAATCCAATTCGTCGGATTCCAATTGTAGGTGAAGGTAGGATTAAAATTAGCATTGAGAGTTAAGGTATCTCCTTTGCATACTAGTTTATTCCCTGCAATTTTTAAGAACAAAGTATCTTTTCTCATAGCGATGCTATCTATCACAGAACATCCTATTCCGCGATTCAAGTTTGCATTGATATAAAATTTTGTATCCTGATTTATCCAAGCTCTAATTTTATTTGTCCCTTGACCAGTCAAAATGGGTTGTGATGGAGCCCATTGATAGGTTACCTTTGATAGGTTGGGTACTTCTAATTTCACTGTATCAAATTTGCAGACAATCGAATCTCGCGATAGAAATTTAAAAATAGATGCATTGAAAATTTGAATTCGCAAGGAATCATTTAATCTACAATTATTCGAATCTATTACCGTGAGTCTGTATGTGGTAGGTTGTGTTATAGTCACTATCGTTTTATTGGTATTGGCTCCTGTTGACCATTGATAGCTGGCTCCATTCAATTGTGTGGCATTGAGCGAGACCGTATCGCCTGCGCAGACCACGGTATCGGCCCATAGTTTTAAATTAGGGTTTCCCACAAAAACGAAATGTGTATCTACAGCAGTACATTGATTCTTAAATCGGGCAGTAACAAAATAATTTCTACTGACATCGGTTTTAAATACAGCCGTATTGAGAAGAGAATTGAAAAGGGCATTGATAGGTCCCCAGACATAAGACGTATTAGGAATCAAACTTGCCGATAGACTCACAAAACTATCTTTGCAGTTGCTGAGGGGGCCTTGAATTTGGATGAGGTTTTCAAATAAACGAACCCTAGCCGTGTCTCTATACATACAAGCTGGTCTGGAGATGAGTGTCGCTTGAATATAAATACTACTATCATTGCTAAACGGCCCAAATCGCGCAGGACTGACCCCTTGCGTGGTCTGTAATAGAGCATTTGGATTCCAAATGAGTGCCCACCTAGAGTTTAAGTTTGCAATGACATCTACACTCTGCCCTCTGCATGTTATGGTATCGGGGTTCCAATTTACAGCGTCCTGTAATAGTTTAAAAGAAATTGTTTTGTTCGCGTAGCAGGCATTATTAACCCTATATTCAATATGGATGGTTCGGGTGGTATCTACTCGAAATTGGGCCGAGGTTGCATTTTGAGAAATGATATTCGAACTAGGATTAAACGTATATTGGCCTCCTAATAAATTAGATGAATAATTTATCGTTAAAATCTCATCCTTACAACCAATTGAATCCATCTGCAAGTTTAGAGCGGCATTGACTACTTGGACTTGCATACTATCATGCGAAATGCAATTAAAATCTGAGACATAGCTTAATTTCACCTTGGTATTGGTATTGATAATTAATCTAGCGCTATCTCTATTTTGAAATGCAATCAGATTAAATGGTTCCCATTGATAAATTCCATTGGGATAGTTTGTACCTATAAATAATGCGTCCTCTAACTTACAAACAACACTTGGACCATTTATAGATAAAGGTTTAGGAGTGTCTATGAGGACTGTTTGCTCTAGAGTATCGGTACACCCATTTTTTGTGAGATAAGCTCTAAACGTGGTTTGTGTATTTACTTTTACCTTAGGAGAAAAAGTAGTACTCCCAGACATTTGACTATTCGGGGTCCAGGAAATAGTGGCACCTGGATCAATAATTCCCCTTAGACCTATGATAATAGAGTCGCCCTTACAACTTTTGACGGGAGGTAGAGTAGTAAAAGCGTTGTTTAGAATATAAATTGATTTCCTAATCGTGTCCGTTTTGTTACATGATGAATTATCATTAATGATTAGAGTCACATTTTGCAAACCATAGCTTGTAAAAGTAAAACTTGGATTGGTTTGCGTAGAGGTTCCTTGACCATTAAAGTTCCACAAATAATTAGGACTTGCCGATACAGCTCTCGAAGTGTTCGTAAAGTTTATTGATAAATTTTGACAATTGGTGTTGGCTGTAAAATCAGCTTTGGCAGTTTGAGAAGTATCTAAATGCCGCACATAGAACGAATCGAAGATATAACATTTTTGGGTATCTTGAATATGTACATAAAAATATTGTGATTGGCTCGGTTTGGCTTTTATTTTAGCCGTATCCACCTTGCCTATTATGGGCGGGAAGGGTGTCCATTGATAGGTAGCGCCATTCATCTGGGTAGCTTGAATGTATGAAGTATCACCAGGACAAATCACGGAATCTCCGGTTATTTTTATTAAATCATTCACAATGCGAATACGAATCGAATCCGTTTCTACGCAGTTATTATCGACTACCGTCATGCGATAAAATCCAGTTTGTGGAACCCTAAATGTAGCTGTTGTATCCGTTTGATTGAGAAGAAGAGAAGCGGGACTCCATTGCACATTAGCGCCTTTAGAACTGCTGTGACGAATCGTCACAAGACTGTCTTTGCATTTTAAGGTATCCGCAGTCAAATTCATAAATAAATCAATGAATTTTACCAAAGCAGAATCCTTAAATTGACAATAACTTTTAAGATTATGCGTAGCTTCAATATATACTTTTCTATTGGTATTGCTAAAATTAAAGCGCGCAGGGCTGGTGCTTTGAGGTGTGACTAAAGTCGCAGCTGGTTGCCACAATATCGTATAGTTTAGATGCGTTGCGGCAGTAGCTACTATTTCTTCATTCCAGCAGACGATGCTATCCACCTGCCAATTTACCTGATCCTTTAACAACTTGAAGCGAATCGTATCACGGGCAATGCAGTTGGTTGAAATTGTTTTTGTCGCTATGAGACTAAAGGTGGTATCTAGTATAAATCTCGTGGTATCGCCATTTTGAAATAGTGGGCTTATAGAAGGAGAAAAACTAAGAGTACCCCCTTGAAAATTTGATTTCGCCAATAAAGTGATAACATCTCCTTTGCAACCTATTGTATCTGCTTCTATAGTTAAGGTCGGTGTGCCGGCTACAATCGTCTTTTTGGTAGTGGAAATACAACCATAAATACTCGTATAGTTTACTGTGATATCCAGGGGTAATGTTGTAAAAGTAAATTCAGCAGTGTCTCTATTTGATTTCGTTAAAACACTTTTTGGCAACCAATCATAATTGCCTTGAGAATAGAGATTCGTGGTGAATAAAGTTTTAGCTCCTACACAAGAAATGTTGTCTCCTACTATGATGAGATTCTTAGGGGTATCTACGATCACTCTCTGGTAAAAGGTATCCGTGCAACCTGTCTTTTTAATAATAAGACGATATTGGGTGGTATTCGATGGGGAAGCAAACGGGGACAGGATACTGGTATCGTCAATGCTTGAAGTGGGTGTCCAAGTAAAGGTCATACCTGTATCCTTAATATTCGTGAAGCCTATTCTCACAGAACTACCTGCACAGATAGTTTTATCGGATAACGTATCTGAAGTAGTTCCTAAAACCACTATAGTTTTAAAGATTGTATCTGCAATATTACAGGAAGTGGTATCTCTGACAATCAATCTAGCAGAATAGAGCCCTGGATTTGTGAAGGTTATTGTTGGTTCTTTGACTGAGGATGTGGCCCCATTGCTAAATAGCCAGAAAAATTGAGTATTGGTACTGACTGTATGGCTGAAGTTATTCATCTTGATATTCGCCGGAGCACAGGCTGGGGTGTAGGTGAAATCTGCTTTCACCGGAAGCCCGAAGTCGAATTTGAAAACGCCAAGGTTGCAATTGCTGCTATTGTTTGTAGGGCCCACTACAGAAGCTGCATTTGGATATATTGGGAAATTTTGTTGTCCACCACAGCCAGCGCACACGGCATGATAGACAATCCCATTTTTGTCAAACCTGCTGGTTCCGCCATCCACATGTTCTTCTGATAAAGCAGTAGTTCCGCCGAAAAAGCTGCCATAATACAAGGCACTCAAATCCCCTTCCAATATCATCATATAAAATCCATTGCCAAGAGTGGTGGATTGAAAAGCATTTGAAGTCACTGGTAAACCAGATGTATTTAGAGAAAAAGTATTAAAGGATCCAAGATTACTACCCCATCCAGTGATGAATATTTTATCACAATAGTCCACCAAAAAGGCTGTGGGAGATATGTCTGGGTTTTGATTTCCTCTGCCAAACATGGTAGAGCGAAGTTTAGCGCTCACAGTCGGATTTAAAACAGATACAAATTGACCTGTATGTGGAATTGAATAAGCAGCACTTACTAAAAAATAATTCGTACTACTATGGGTCGTCTGCCCTAGCACATAAACTTTGCTACTGTCGCCAGATTCTACAAAATAGATTTGATCATAATCTGAAGTTCCGTAATAGGTTGCATAGCGCAGCGAGGTCAAATTGTTATTGAGCGATACAACCATGCCATCGGTACCTCCACTATAGGTTCCATTGACTACCCCGCTCGTAGCGCCTATGTTAGAAGAAGCTGTTCCTCCAGCGGCTATAATGTTTCCTGCCTTATCAAAACATAAGTCATATAGCGCATCGTCTCCCGATCCTCCTATGTAGGTAAAGCTAAGTAAGGTTGTCAGATTGGTATTAAATTTAGCTAGAATACCATCGTAGCTGCCAGAGTTAGTCGTTTTAAAGCCCCCAGTCACGGTAGGTAAATTATTTGAATTGGATAGCGAGGCTAAATAGATATTCCCCAAAGTGTCTGTTTCTATTTCTCCGCGAATACCATCGCCATAGTTTTTCACCAAGTCGGTGCTAATTCCTACTCCATCTGTACTAGAGCCTCCAAAGTATGAAGAGCCGACAAGTCCTGTTCCTGTGGGATTAAATTTTGTAATGGCTATGTCCGCACCATTTGGATATGAAATACCTAGCCCATTCAAAGAAGGTATGCCAGAAAGTGCGGGTCCTCCTGCATGTGTTCTTCGAAAGGCACCTACTGTGGTTGGGAAATTTGTAGAACTTGTCGTAGAAAGCAAAATGAGCCTATTATTTTGGTCCACGACAAGGCTATGAGGCACATCAAAACTAGTGCCACCAATATAAGTAGAATAAACTCGTGCATTACCCGTAGGGGTAAATTTTGTAATTCCAATATCGGATTGACCACCAAAGGTGGTCTGATAGGCACCCATTGTCGTTGGGTAGCCAGCAGCGAAAACCAAGCCTGTTCCGTATAGGTGACCAGCAAAATCATAGGTGGCCGACGCTCCAAAATTGTCTCCAGTAGAACCGCTATACGAACTAAAAATAATTTGAGGATCGATTTCTAATACTTGACTTCCAATGATTTCCTTTATATCTACCTGAAAGCTCAATACATTGTTTTCGAGAATAAAATTACTGCTGATGTCTCTTATCTGACCTTCTTGATGCAGAAAGGTAATTGGTTTTTCATCTACAACATCGCCGAGGACAGTCGTTGAAACTAAATCACCTTTGGTATTGAGATATAAATTGGCAAGACCATTAAATTTCATTTTTATATCACTCACTTTGGCTCCAGCGCGGAGGTAAAAGGTGTATTTGGGTTGAAAATATTTAGAACTGATCACTAAATCAATGTGAGGATAAATATCTTTGTACCGGACATCTTCAAATCCATGACAACCTCCTTTCCACTGTGATGGGTCTTCTCCAAGGAAATAATTGAAATACTCTTCAAATTTCTTCTCAGGGTAGATTTGTGGATTAGGATGACTATTTAAAAATTCTATATTGTACGCATGGGCATTGCAGGGTTTGCTGAAATCAAAGCTAGAATCAAACTTATGACTATTATTTTCCGCTACATTTACTGTGATTTTATTGTTCTCAAGGTATATAGCCCCATTTTTAATATTTGTCTTAAACCGCACATTTTGATGCCATTGACCTTTATTTTCTATATAAATTAGCTTACTCGATGAGCCATTGTGTGCGAATGCCTGCAATTGATAGATAAGTGTGAAAAGAAAAACATGGAATATTCTCACGAATATGTTTTGTCGTTTAGAAATATTATTCACACAAATATAGGCAATTACGAGTAAAACTCCAAGCATTTTTTGAAGGTTAAATTATTTTTTTATTTACATTTGCTATAGTTTTAAAATAGAAGCATGAATCTAAAGAGTGTATTACTCCTAATTTTTTTCATTATTTTTACAATCCTGTGTTGGAGGAATTATGTTTGTGACATAAAAAACCTTTGTCCAGAGTCTGGTGAAGAGGGTATTGTGCATGCGCATCCTATTCAGTTTTACAAGAACTCCGATAATTACCTACTCGGAAATTTTGACATTTATGCAGACTCCATTATCCGATTAGGTCAATCGCAGAATATTGAAATCGTAGGCTATTATCATCAAGACGAGATCAATACGACAGAATATGAAAATTTAGGTATAGCCAGAGCGCACTCTTTAAAAGAGTTGCTGATAAATAGAGGACTCGATTCTAACAGAATAAGTGTTTTTAGCATGAGCCAGAATTTGGATTTTAAAGATAGTTTTGATATAGCCACAGCAGTCGTTGGGGCGACCCAAATAGACATGAATACTAATCAGGTGCAGTTGGTAACCCACCATGGTATCACAGAGGTCTATTTCCCTTCGAATTCAGATGAGGAGATTGAAAGTGAATTGCTCGATTCTTTTTTAAAAGAATTGGTGCAAAATTCAAAGGATAAAAAGATGAGACTCCAAGGTCATACAGATAATGTCGGGGACGAAGAGTCAAATAAAAGTCTGTCCTTAAAAAGAACGTATACTATTCGGGATCGTCTTTTAATGCTTGGTATGCCTGAATCTAATATCGAATGCATAGGCAGAGGTTCAAGCGCTCCGAAAGTCAATAATTCTACACCTGATAATCGCGCATTGAATAGACGTGTGGAGATAACTATTCGTTAATCAGTCAAATATTTACTTTATGATAAAATTGTTTTTAATTTTAAATGTGTTTGGAGAAAATCTATTGAATCATTATGATGGGAAAGATGCCACCTTTGAGATACTGGCGATGCTTCTGATTTCCGCCATTTTCGGTTTTCTGTTCCGTCATTTCATTGGATTTAGAAAAAAAGAATTTATCATAGAGCAGGAAAAGAGTTATGGTGATTCAGACAGCGGAGATTTATCGTCTCAATTAGCTAGATTGACAGAGGAAATAGATCGATTGTCAACGGTATGCTCTAGAAATCCTTCTATGGAGGATTCGGAAAAAAACTCCTTAAAATCTGGTACTTCGAATAGTAAAGAGAAGATATCTCATAAAATCCTAGCACAAGAAGAAGTTCGAGTAGAACAAAAAAATGATAAGGCAAAAGTTGGCAACTCTAAGAAAGATGACCTCAAAGTCATAGAGGGCATCGGACCAGCATTAGAAAAAATGTTGAACGAAAACAATATATTTACCTATAGTCATTTAGCCAATCATTCGGTGGCTCAACTTGAAAATATGCTTGATAAAGCTGGCCCTCGATTTAGAGTTCATGTGCCTGAGACGTGGCCAGAACAAGCCAGTCTTCTCCGCGATGGTGAAATCGAAGCCTTCAAAACTCTTACGGAGAGATTGAAAGGTGGAAGAAGGGTTTAGTATAAACTTTGTAAATTCTTGATAAAACCACCAGCCAAAGGTATATCTAGTAAAAATGAGGCTTTGTTTATCGATTTGTTTTTTTATATCATTTATTTTAGTAGTATTTATATCATTTTCATATAGAAATTTAAATATTATAACAGAAGACTTTTATGAGCAGTTTGAATATGTAATTGTAGGAATAGTATTAGTTAGCATAATAAATTTCGGATTTGGTTTAATGTCTGATGAGAAGAAAATAATAAAATCAATTTTAGCGGTGTTTAGTAAAATAAATGTCTTGATAGCACATTATTCTTATAATGCCTACTTTAATCCTTATTAACTTAAGACATAATACTTTTTTCCTAATAGCACAGAGATGTATCGCTGAAGTCTAGCGCAGATTTAAATGAAGGGTCTCCGTGCATTCAACTAAGACGAATGATAGATGGGAAACTAGAATACACTCTGGTGATGTGGCTAGTGGTATCTCCGCTCAAAGTAAGTAATATAAAATTCGTGAATTCGTGGCAAAACCCTTCCATTTTTCCAAAAAATTGTAAGTTTGTCTTTTATCGAATATAGACAGATGAATGCATTTGAAAAATTAGAGCACTATAGGCAATTAGCGAAGAAAGGTGGCGGTGATAAGCGCATAGAATCTCAGCACAAGAAAGGTAAGCTCACCGCGAGAGAGCGTCTAGAAATATTATTAGACCCTGATTCTTTTGAGGAAATAGGGATGTTTGTCGAGCATAGATGTACCGACTTCGATATGCAAAATGAAAAATACCTCGGCGATGGTGTGGTAACGGGTCATGGCACAATTGAAGGTCGGCTAGTTTATTTTTTTTCTCAGGATTTTACTGTATTTGGAGGCTCTCTTTCAGAAACGCATGCAGAGAAAATTTGCAAAATTATGGATTTGGCGATTCAGAATGGTGCGCCGATTATAGGTTTGAATGACAGTGGAGGTGCTCGAATTCAAGAAGGTGTCAGTTCGCTCGGTGGCTATGCTGATATTTTTTGGAGAAATACGAAAGCTAGTGGAGTCATACCACAAATATCGGCTGTTATGGGCCCATGTGCAGGCGGGGCAGTTTATTCCCCCGCCATTACGGACTTTATTTTTATGGTGGAGAAGACAAGTTATATGTTCGTCACGGGACCAAACGTAGTCAAAACAGTGACCCACGAAGATATTACGAGTGAAGAATTAGGCGGCGCGGATACGCATGCGAGCATTAGCGGGGTTACCCATTTCAAAGCGCCTAATGAAGTGGAATGTCTCCGAATGATAAGAAAATTGGTGGGTTATTTGCCGCAGAATTGTGAGGACACAGCTTATCAAAACGAGTTTAGTATTGGAAATGAATCTAGAGAAAAACTAGATACTCTTATTCCTGCCAGTCCTAACCAGCCTTACGATATGCACGAGGTGATTGAGGGAATTATCGATGAAGGTAGTTTTTTTGAAGTGCATAAGGATTGGGCTGAAAATATCATTTGTGGCTTCTCACGAATTGGAGGACGCAGTGTAGGTATTGTCGCTAATCAGCCGAGCAGCATGGCGGGTGTTTTGGATATCAACTCAAGTAGAAAGGCAGCGCGTTTCGTTCGTTTCTGCGATGCTTTTAATATTCCATTATTGACCTTGGTCGATGTCCCTGGCTTTCTACCTGGAAAGGATCAGGAGTGGCAAGGGATAATAACGAATGGGGCTAAATTATTATTCGCTTTTAGTGAGGCCACGGTGCCTAAAATAACCGTGATTACGAGGAAAGCTTATGGTGGTGCCTACGACGTCATGAATTCTAAACATATTGGTGCGGATGTCAATTTAGCTTGGCCCACAGCAGAAATAGCCGTGATGGGGGCTAAGGGAGCTGCGGAGATTATTTTCAAAAATGAAATCAATACTTCGAATGATAAAGAAGCGACATGGAAAGAAAAAGAATTAGACTATACGGAGAAATTTGCAAATCCTTATAAGGCAGCAGCTAGAGGGTTTATTGATGAGGTTATCTTCCCTCGAGAAACCAGATTGAAAGTGATTAAAGCATTCACCATGCTAGAAAATAAGGTAGTCAATTTGCCCAAAAAGAAGCATGATAATATTCCGCTTTAATTTTGAATGTTGAATTTTTAAATTTAAATATGGATGCGATGTGGGTGTTTATGCATATTTAAAAACACAAAAGATAATTCTAGCTGCAACTAACCACTATATTAACTAACCACTATTACATGTACGAATTTCATACAAACACACAATGGTATTACGAAATGCAAACTCTCAATGCAGAGAAGGCTGTATTGCCATTTATTGAAGAGGCTTTTCCAATTCAGGACGGTTTGAAGGTATTGGAGGTGGGCTGTGCAGAAGGAGGCGTTCTCAAAGCCTTTATAAAAAGAGGGTGTTATGGAGTGGGCGTAGAGCTTGATGCGCCGAGACTGGAAACGGCAAAGGAATTGAACGCTGAATATATCCAAAACAATCAAGCTCAGTTTATCGCAAAAAACATTTATGATGCTAGTTTTCAGACAGAATTCAATGAGTATTTTGATTTAATTATACTAAAAGATGTCATAGAGCATATCCATGAGCAGGAAAAAGTTATGCCAGTACTAAAACAATATCTCAAAAAAGGAGGGTGTATATTTTTCGGGTTTCCACCATTCAATATGCCTTTTGGAGGTCATCAGCAAATTTCAACGAATAAATTTTTTGCCAAGCTTCCCTATTCTCATGTTTTACCAATGCCATTATTTAAACTATTTCTAAAAGTATTGGGAGTGCCTTCCCCTGAGGCATTTATAGAAATAAAAGAAACTGGAATATCTACGGCTAGATTTGAGCGAATAGTGAAAGACACTTCCTTAGAAATAATCAATGAAAAACATTTTCTATTAAATCCTATTTATGAATATAAATTTGGACTCAAGCCTCGGGTTCAGTTTTCCATTATCAAGGCTATTCCATATTTTAGAGATTTCTTGACGACCTGTGTTTTTTATTTGGTAAGAAAATGAAACGAATAATTTTTTTAATATTTTCAGTTTTAATCATGTCCTTGTTGAGTACCAAGGTCAAAGTTTTAAACAAGGCAGATATTGGTAAAAAGCTATTTTTCGACACGCGTCTCTCAAAAAACAATAAAATAAGTTGTGCTTCTTGTCATAAGCCCCAGTTCGCCTTTGCTGATACATCAGCGGTGAGCATAGGGGTATATGGCAGAAAAGGAAAACGCAATAGTCCGAGTGTCATGAATATGAGTTCACGTGAAGTCTTTTTTTATGATGGACGTGCGAAAACGTTGGAAGAGCAAGCTTCATTCCCTATCCAAGATCATAACGAAATGGATATATTGGTGGATGCTGCATTCGTTAGAATAGTTCAAGACAAGTCCTATCAAAACTACTTCAAAAAAATATATGGCGAATCGCCCAATCGAATGAATATACTCAATGCTATAGCTGAGTTTGAGCGAACCTTGGAGTCAACGAGCCCGTTTGATAAGTATATGGCAGGAAATGAAAATGCAATAAGCGCCTCAGCCAAAAGAGGTCATCAGTTGTTTCTAGATCCTAAAAATAAATGCTTTGAATGTCATTTCTCACCAGATTTTACAGGGGATGAATTTAAAAATATAGGCTTATTTGATGGCAAGAGATACAATGATAGCGGGCGATACAATATCACAAAGAACCCTTTTGATTTAGGTAAGTTTAAAGTGCCAGGATTGCGAAATGTAGCAGTCACAGCCCCCTATATGCATGATGGGAGTTTGAAGACACTCAAAGAAGTTATGCGGTATTATAATGACATATATTCTGTAGTGTCTCATCCTATCAATGAGGACAGTTTGGTAAAAGGAAAATTGAAATTAACGGAAACAGATATAGTGGATATCGAAAATTTCTTAATTTCGCTGACTGATCCACAATTTAATCATCTACTTCATGGAAAAAATATTAATCATAGGCGAAGAAAATTTAAGCCAATTACTTCGAAAAAAACTCGATAATAAGGGCTTTGAAATTGAGATTTCTGATGGAGATGATGAAGAAGATTTCAAGGAGTTCGATGTTATTTTTGATTTAAACTTTGATGATGATTCAGAAAATTTTCCCATCTATGCAGGATTGAGGGATAAGCTTCTCTTTCTATCCTCCGTAAAACAAAGTCTGTCAGAGGCCTCTTATATCTATCCAGCCAAGGTTCGATCTAGAATTTTTGGCATCAATGCAATCGAACATTATCTGAAGTTGGATACAATAGAGTTATCTGCTTTTCGCAAGAATGAGTGGAACTTTGCGCAGGATTTTTTCTCCAAGTTTGGACTCAAAACGATGCAAGTGGAAGACATCGTTGGTATGTATCGACCGCGTGTCGATTTTCTGGGATGGAATGAAAGAATCAAGTTGCTCAATGAAAACATCATTTCTCTTGAACACAATTGTTTTTACAAAGATTTCCAATTTATTGATCAAATAGGCGTTACCTCCATATTTGAAGTGCTTATGGCTATCTATGAAGATACAAAAGATACCTGTTATCTGCCCTCGCCATTACTCAAGAGAAAATATCTGAGAAATCATAGTTTTGTGAAATGATGCTAATTTATATTTCTGCTCCTAGTTCACGCCTGCACTATGTCTTTGACTTCGTGTTGCGTGAAACTTTGGCTACGGAGTATGAATTTACGTCTAATTTAGATTTTTATAATTCCTCAGACAATAGATTCAAATGGTCTTATGGGCAAGAATTAAATAATACGCCTTCACTGCCAGCAGCAGCTATTTTGTGGCAGACGAACATTGATCATCAGCCTTGTTCGAAATTAGTACGAGAAGATATTATTCCTATTTTTGAAACGGAGGCCTACGGTGAAATTAATTTCGATGTATTGGCTTCTATTTTTTATTTGATTTCACGTTATGAAGAGTATTTGCCTTGTGTCAAGGATAAACATGATCGTTATGCAGCCATCCAGAGTATAGCTTATCAATATGGATTTCTAGAAACGGCTATGGTCAATCGCTACATACTATGGCTAGTGCGATGGCTGAGAAGTCATTTTCCTGCTTTAGATATAAGAATACCTAAACCCAAAGCGCTCCTAACGGTGGATATAGATCACCCATTTTATACTAAAGATGTATCGTTAGGGAAATGGATCAAACGCAGTTTGAAAGAATTCAGTTTTCTGAGTGAGACTGACAAGTATGATACAACCGATTTTATGTTGGAAACATTAGGCGAATTGGCATCTATATTTTTCATACTGTGTCCTAAGAATCCAAGCGATATGGATCATTTCAATCAAAGGGACTCATCCGCTTTCATAGATTTGATAAAAAAGTTAAAAGCTAAGACGAAAATGGGTTTGCATCCATCCTACTTTTCAGAAGAAAAAGGTCTTCTCGAAGAAGAGTTGTCATGGTTGTCGTCCTATCATGAACGCCCACTGAAATCCACTCGTTTTCATTACCTGCGTTTTGATATAGAGACTACGCCGAGCTTACTAATGAAAGCGGGAATTCAAAATGATTTTTCACTTGGATATGGAACGCATGCAGGTTTTAGAACGAGTTGCAGTCTGCCTTTATATTTATTTGATTTGAAAAAGAACCGAAAAACAAATTTGAAAATATATACCCCATGCATTATGGATAGTGTTTTTAAATATGGAGAAGTAGATAATTTTGATGAAAAATCAAATCAATTGATAGAAGAAGTACAAAATTATGGAGGCGTTTTTATCCCTATTTTTCATAATGATATAGTGGCTGATGAAGAGTGGCAAAAAAAATTCTTAAACTGCGTGGATAAAATGAAAACCCTAGGATAACTATGTTATTTTTATTTGATATCGATGGAGTAATCAATATATCGACTTATTTTACAGAAAAATATACGGAAGAATTTGGTGTAGAAATGGCTGTGTTTGATGATTTCTTTAAAAATGAATTTCCTTTTACGTTAACAAATGAAACAGATTTGCTCTCTATTTTGCCAAAATATTTAGCTACTTGGAAGTGGGATAAGAGTCCAGAAGAATTTCTTGCTTATTGGTTTCAAAATGATGTAAAAATAGACAAAGAACTTTTACTTATTATTCGACACTACCGAAGTTTAGGCATTAAAATTGGAATGGCATCACAACAAGAGAAGTACAGAAAAGATTTTTTGTTGAGCCTAGACGGACTTGGAGAAGAGTTTGACTGTTTTTATTTCAGCTGTGACCTAGGTTATTTAAAATCAGATAGAAAATTTTATGAGACGTTATTAGAGAATGAATCATCTCCTATTTTCTTTTGGGACGACACTCCTGCGGTGGTAGAAAAAGCAAATCAATGCGGATTTCAGGCTTATCTTTATCATGACAATCAAAAACTGAAGCAACAAATTGATGACATTTTAAAGCATAATGAGTTTTAAAGTTATACATAGTTCTAAGCTAGACGCAGAGAAATGGAATCTGTGCGTAGAGAAATATCAAATGGATATTTATAATGAATATCATTTTTTGAATGCTGTCTGTCTGGACAATTGGTATGGTTTTGTATGGGGAGATTATGAAAAAATTCTACCCTTTTATCAAAAGAAAAAATGGGGTATTATACCCTATGTCTGTATGCCACCTTTTTGCCAGAAGTTTGATAATAGATGGTTGTCTAACAAAGAATGGAATTCGGCTATGAAATTTTTGAAAGCGCGGAATCTAAAAATTGATTATTCAGTAGTCGATAGAAAAAATGAAGCTGAATATTTAGAACGATTCAATTATGTTTTGGATAAAACAAAGATGTCTTTAGAGGAAATAAAGCACAATTATTCTTCATTACTAGTCAAAAATTTGGCAAGGGCAAAAAAAGAAATAGAGTTAAATATAGAATTTTCTCATGTTGCTCTCGAGATGTTTCTTAGCAGTTTACCTAGTTTTGGAAAATTAGTTTTGAAAAAATATGCTTCAAATTTTTGGAACCTCAAAGCTAGGCGGCTAAAATATTATTATGCTCTTGATAAAAATAACAATAGACCTCTTGCGATTCTTATGTATGCGCAGCTTGGCAGTAAGGTTTATTTACTTTTTCCCTATACCACGGAGGAGGGAAAGAAAAAACAAGCTATGAGTTTTCTAATAGATTCATTAATAGAAATGACTGAAATTGAAGTTGTTGATTTTGAAGGATCTAGTATAGATTCTATCGCTAATTTCTACTCTCAATTCGGTGCTCAGAAGCGATCCTATTGGGTTCTTCATTGGAAAAATCGCTTTTTCCCATTTTAATCCTTCATTTTTAATAATTTATGGATATCTTTGCACTCCCATTTTTTGGAATGGGAATAAACCCTATTATTTAACCCTTAAAAATCAAACTTGCAATGCAAGACACAAACAACAAAGCAGCGTATAACACTGCACACGATGACTTTGACTGGTCAGTAAGTAAAAGAAACGTAACCACTTACGATGAGTCCACAAGAAAAAACTACGATGAAATGTATGGAAACTCATTAAACACAATTAATGAGCACGAGATAATTTCTGGAAAAGTAGCCGCTATTACATCTTCGGATGTGGTTTTGAATGTAGGCTTTAAATCAGACGGATTGGTTCCATTATCTGAATTTAGAGATATAGAGCAATTAGAGATAGGTCAAGAATATGAGGTCTATGTGATGTCAAAAGAAGACAAAAAAGGTCACCTCGTATTATCTAGAAAAAATGCGAAATTATTCAAAGCTTGGGAGCAAATCAAAACGTCTCATGCTAATGAAGAAATCGTTACTGGTCTTATTAAATCTAAAACTAAAGGTGGTTTGATCGCCGATGTATTTGGTTTGGAAACTTTCTTGCCTGGTTCACAAATCGATGTAAAACCTATTACTGATTACGATCAGTATGTAGGAAAGACGATGGATCTTAAGATTGTAAAAATCAATGAGCTAATTAAGAATGCGGTTGTATCTCACAAGGCGCTAATCGAGGCAGACTTAGAAGGACAGAGAGCAGCTATCATTGGTCAATTAGAAAAAGGACAAGTTCTAGAAGGTGTAGTGAAAAATATCACAGATTTCGGAGCATTTATGGATCTAGGAGGTGTAGATGGACTACTCTATATCACCGATATTTCTTGGGGTAGAATACAGCACCCTTCCGAGATTCTTGCTATTAATGACAAAGTAAATGTCGTAGTGCTCGATTTTGATGATGATAAGAAAAGAATTTCCCTTGGTATGAAACAACTTTCTAAACATCCTTGGGATGAGATGATGGAGAAATTGAGTGTAGGTGATACTATCGAAGGTAGAGTAGTCAATGTAGAAGACTATGGTGCTTTTCTAGAATTAACACCTGGAGTAGAAGGTCTAGTGCACGTTTCTGAAATTTCATGGTCAAATCAGCCAGTAAATAGCCGTGAGTTCTTTAAAGTAGGAGATACACACAAAGCTAAAATCATGACGATTGAAAATG
The DNA here is from genome assembly GCA_021297855.1 of Sphingobacteriales bacterium. Classification (GTDB taxonomy): domain Bacteria; phylum Bacteroidota; class Bacteroidia; order Chitinophagales; family JADJOU01; genus CHPMRC01. The sequence continues at coordinate 18,156 of JAJTHM010000021.1, forward strand.
ATGATAGAAAAATGTCATTATCTATCAAGCATCTTCAAGAAGATCCATGGGCTGGTATCGCAGATAAATTTGCAAAAGGAACGAAGCATACAGGTCTAGTGAAAAATATCACGGCTTATGGCGTGTTTGTTGAATTAGCGGAAGGCATTGGAGGTATGGTTCACATATCCGACCTAAGCTGGACGAAACGTTATGGACATCCAAGTGAGTTCACTGCAGTAGGAAAAGACATCGACGTCATCATTTTAGAAATCGACAACGAAGCACGCAAAATCACACTAGGTCACAAACAAATAGAAGAAGATCCATGGGATACATTTGAAAAAGTATTCCCAGTAGGCAGTATTCATGAAGCCACGGTGATTAAGCGCGATGAAAAAGGTGCTGAAGTAGCTCTCCCATATGGATTAGAGGCATTTTCTCCTACACGTCATGCAAAAAAAGAAGACGGTTCTATCATTGATATTGATCAGAAATATGAGTTCAAAGTCATAGAGTTTGATAGAAATGATAAGAGAATCTTAGTTTCGCATACCCGAGTATGGGAAGAGGTAAAAGCTGAAGAAAAAGAGGCTGAGCACAATGAGAAAAAGGCAGAAGCGTTAAAAACCAAGAAGGCTGTTCAGAAATTGAATTCATCTACAGATAAGTCTACCTTAGGTGATTTGGACTCACTCCAAGCGCTTAAAGAGCAAATGGATAAGAACGAGAATTAATATAATTTTTTTTGGCATTGTAAGCCACCCCTATTGGGGTGGCTTTATTTTTTGAACTTAAATCTATTTAACTAATTCTTTTAAAATTAATTTTTCCTTATCTTTGCTATAAATATTTCTATTCTAAATCTATATGGATCCCGAACCCCAGAGTTATTTCGATATTTTTTTAACCCTTTTCCTTGTTTTTTTGAATGGTTTTTTTGTAGCAGCTGAGTTTGCTATAGTGAAAGTCAGAAACTCCCAATTGGAGACTATAGAGAAAGGGTTTTTATCTAAGACAGCTAAAGGCATTGTTCAGCATCTTGATGGATATCTCGCCGCTACCCAGTTAGGAATTACTTTAGCCTCATTAGCTTTAGGATGGGTAGGTGAGAGAACAATGGAGCATTTGATACATGGAATCCTATCAAATGTGAGTTTTATTGACGCTGCTCAAGCGAAAGATTGGTCAGATAAGTTTGCCTTGCCAGTCGGCTTCTTCATCATCACTATGCTGCATATTGTCTTTGGAGAGTTGATTCCCAAGTCCATGGCTATACGCAGTCCATTGAAAACAACCTTATATATTGCAGCACCTTTGAAGGCTTTTCGAACGCTATTTTTACCCCTTATTTCCTTTATGAATGGGTTAGCCAACTTATTTTTAAAAATAATGGGCATGCGAACACACGAAGAGTTAGTGCATAGCGAAGAGGAATTAAAATTAATTATATCCGAGAGTGCTGAAGGCGGGGCGATCGAGGACAGTGAGCGTGAACTCATCCAAAATGTATTCGATTTTGATGATAGATTGGTCAAGCAAATTTTTGTACATAATTCCAAAGTGGTAGGTATTCCAGTAGAAATATCAACGGAAGAAGCTTCGCGAATCGTCCTTGAGCAAGGCTACTCTCGATATCCAGTATATAATGTGTCGCTTGATAATATTATTGGAATGGTGCATTCTAAAGATGTTCTCAAGCACTTAATTGAAAAACAATCCAAAAAACTGAGTGAAATCAAGCGCGATGTTTTATTTATAAATGAAAATAAACGAGTAATGGATGTTCTCCGTTCTTTTCAGAAAAATAAAACGGAGTTTGGAATTGTGGTGGATGAATTTGGCGCAACCATAGGTATTATTACCATGGAGGATATTTTAGAAGAACTTGTCGGCGATATTCAGGATGAGCACGATGAAGAAATAAGTATTGTAGAAAAGATAGATAGTACGACATTCAGAGTATATTCATTGAATAGTTTGGACGATATTAATGAGCTACTACCTCATGCTATACCCCAAGATGAGACCTATGAGACCTTATCAGGATATATTGCATCGCTTAGTCCAGAACTCCCAGAAAATGGGGAAGATTTTGAGGATGAATTCTATCATTATAAGATATTAACAATGAGTCGAAAAAGCCCTGAGTTAGTGGAGGTCAGGTTGAAGAAAAATTGATGTGGATTTCTTTCGTGAATCTATAGTTTTATTCTGCTTATTTTCGCATACTTATGTCAAAGGATATACACGCTATTGTTATAGGAGCTAATGGATTGATAGGTGCAGAACTTACCAAGCAACTATTAGAAGACGAAACCTACACTAAAGTCACTTTGGTTGTGCGCAGATTTCTGGATTTGGAACACGACAAATTAGAAACTAAAATAGTTGATTTTCGCGATATTCACAAGGATTGGAATGTATTCGTTTGTGATCATTTATATTACTGCCTAGGTACTACTAAATCAAAAACCCCAAAATCAGAAGAATATCAAAAGGTAGAATACGACTATTGCATCAATATTGCGAAAATTGCCCACCATAATAAGGTAAAGAAATTTCTTTACTTGAGTTCATCAGGTGCTAGTCCATCTTCTTGGTTTACCTATCTGAAATTAAAAGGAAAAACAGAGAATGAACTTATTAAGATTGGATTCGAGGTTCTTCATATCTTTCGGCCCTATGTTTTAATTGGAAAACGATCGGAAATACGGTTCTTTGAATCAATCGTTCAGTTTTTTTTGAAAATATTCAATTTTATGATGATTGGCTTTTTGAAAAATATAAAAGGAATGCCAGCAGGTCAGTTAGCCAAGGCCATGATTCATAATGCCAAACTCAGCTCCAAAGGAGTCTTTATTCATTCAAATAAGAGTATTCATGATTTTTTTCCTAAGAAATAGTTTAGTTATAGTACTACTTTTCTTAGTTCAAAACACTTATGGCCAGTTTGAGAAAATCTCTGTTCGCAATACGTCCATTGAGTACGAAAAAGATCTCATAGCGGATACCTCTGCGCATTATCTCAAATTAATGCTCTGTGGAGACTTGATTCATAAGAGCCAATTGCTCAAAAAATATGCTCAGCCTAAACCCGATCAATATAATTATAGAAGTTGGTTTAGACAGGTAAAGCCCCTATTTTTTTACCCAGATTATGTTGTAGGAAGTTTGCGATCCTTCTTTCCTAATCGTGCGAATGTATCGACTTTTCCAAATAGCGCCCCCGATGAGTTTCTGGCGGAGTTGGAATACACAGGATTCAATGTGCTCATGATGTCAAATGCAGATGCCTTGACCGATAGAGAGCATTTGAATCAAATGACACTGAAAAAACTTAACTATACGGATATCTTTCGTGTGGGTTCATACAGTGATACATTGGATAAAAAATCCAACTTCCCGCTCGTTTTAGAAAAGAAGGATATGCGAATAGCTTTCTTAAACTATTCCTGTGACTCAGTGCTATTAGATTTACCCTCTCATCAGGTTAGTTTTTTTCATTTGGACTCTATTCGAAGCGATGTCAAGAAAGCCAAGGACACGATGTTGGCGGAATATGTTATCACCTATATTGATTGGGCAAAACAAGATTCACTGAAATTAGGCAAGGTGGCGGAGTTGCTCAATATGGGAATAGATGTTATTATCGGTACTGGAAATGGACAAGCTTTCACGAGCGCAGATTTATTATCGTTTTCAGATGGCTCTTTGAAACTGCATGTGGATAATATTGGATATTTCAATGCTGAATCTAATGAAAGAGAACGGGATAAGTCAGCGGTAGTAGAGATTGTACTAAAAAAGGATAAAGTATCGAAAAGAGTGACAACCCATGACATGGGTTTTATACCACTCTGGACTCTAATTGATCATGATCGATATGCCGTTTTACCTATCTCCAATGTAGAAGAAAAACATATAGAAGATATCAATCTAAATATTGTGCAATACTCCACAATGAAGGTAGCCTTGACCGATTTGCGATATGCATTTTTCGATAAAATTCCAGAACTTCATTATGATTTCAATGATCGCGTCGTTGAAAATGTAGAACAAACGGCGTTTATTCGAAAGACTCTCATGCGCGAACAGGATAAAATCAATGAGGTAGTTAAGAATAATGCTATTGCAGAATATGTCAATCTATTTGGTTCTAAACCGCCTTCTCATGGCTCATTAGATATACCTTATGAAGATATTTGGGACATGTATCCTAAAAAACCAAGAAAAAAGAATAATGAAAGCACAAGAGATACTATAGAAATCTATGGAGAAAAAGATGAATTATCACCACGCGGGATAGTGAGTATAAAAGCCAATCATAAACGCTATCAGCGTGAGCGTGTAAAGGTATTAAGCGCAAGAGAAAAATTCATCATAGATTCCATTCGTCAGTATAATGAACGATTCATAATTGTGGATAGTATAGCCGAATTAAAAAAGCTATTAAAACGTAGAAAACAAGATAGCGTAAGAAGAAGAGATAGTATGTTTCAAGCTAGTTTGAATCCGAATTATAAATCGTCCTATAATCCTACTCCAGAAATATCGAGGGCTCCTGAGTATAGACCTATTCCTAAATCAGGCGTTTATACTCAACCAGAAGCCACGCGGGAAGAAAATTTGCCAGTCAAGAATATAGAAGAATATTTCATGGTGCAGATATATACCTTATCAAGTAAAAAATCGATTGATTTAGATAAATTTCCTTATCTATCAGGGTATGAAATAAGGTATGAAGATTCCTACTATAGGTATTATATAGGTCGAACCAATTCGAAGGCCTTGGCTATAGAACTTTTGAGGAGTATCAAGGGTAAAGGTCACCCGGATGCAATCTTGGTTAAATATACCGATGGTGTGCGCACTACAGTCAAAACTAATTTTTAAATGCAGATAATTTCAGAACCTGGTTGTCAAGTCTTTAAATTGGTGGCCTTGTTTCCAATAGGGCGAAGGCTAGAGTCCAAGCGAGGCTTGGTCCAATCTGTAGCTGCCATGATGAAAAAATCTACACAGACCAAAACCAATAAGACCTTACATGAGTTTTTAGACAGATTTAGTATTCAAATTGAAATATATTCTACCCCAACACATGTCACAGCCCAGTTGCATTGCCATAAAAAATTCATTGAACAATCTATACCTATTCTATTTGAAATCCTTTTTCAAGCCAGATTTACAAAAAGTCAATGGGAATTAGTTCGACACCAAACGATTGATAATATCGAACAACAAATGAAACAAACAGATTTTTGGGCAGACAAATTGCTGACGGAACATTTGTTTGGAGAGAACCACCCTTATGGCTATTATAGTGAGCCTAAAGATTATATGTGTATTCATTTAACTGAAATAGAAAATTTTTATTCCACATATATTCAGCATCAAAAGCCGGAAATTTTTCTAGCAGGAGATCATGTGCAAGTCGCTAAAGGATTCATCCATAAAGAGATGAAAAAATATAAACTGAATAATAGACTAAAAAAGTCAGATGTAAATATTGCATATCCAGATCCAATCATGCTGGAAAAGAGAATTGAAGGTTCCTCGCAAGCTTCAGTGCGATTAGGAAAATTATTTCAAAGAAGGTCTTTTGAGGATTTTCAAAAGATGGAATTATGGACAATGCATCTTGGAGGATATTATATGTCAGAGCTCATGAAATTATTGAGAGTAGAAATGGGATTGACCTATGGAGTCTATACCCATTTGAATCACTTTCCTGGGACTACAATTTTGAACATAGGATTTGAAACGGATAAAAAAAACGTGCCGCTCGCTCTTGAAGCAATATCTGAGCTATTTGAGCGTTTTCAGAAGGAGAAGAGAATTGAAATATCAGCTGCCCGCAAGGAGTATTTCAGCCAATGGTCCAAGAATTCTGAAAAGTCATTGCAAGAAATTATGTATAAAGTTCGAATGTTTAAACTAGGGTATGATTATACATCCTACAGTAACTGGGTAAATTCATTAGAGGATACCCCGAATTCTAAAACCATCCTTATGGACCCAGCTATTTTCGATTTCTCTTCCTATTCTAAATCGGTGGTATATTGAGAAAATTGACTTTTCTTTTATTTTGTGTTGTGTTATCTGACTTAATTTGTCAATACAAATCGCCTATTCTGACCTGTATCACCCGAAAGACGGCAGGTGGTGCGTCTAATGAAATAGAATGGAAAGATCCCAACGAGACCTGCGGTGCGTTTCAAAAATTTGAGATCTACTCCGCCACAAATAAAAATGGACCTTTTACTTTATTAACCACTATAAACCTTATTACTACCACCACATATAATCATACAGGGATAAACTCCAGCAATACCTATTATTATTACATGACTTCTACATATAACTGTGCAGGCTCTAGTAATTTCTCCGATACGCTGAGTGATACGCTCATGCCTTACCCCCCATTATTGGCGATTTCGATAGAAAATAATTTCCCAGTATACAAATGGAAGCCTGTCCTAGATCAGAAGAAGATATGGGCCTATGTGCTGATTAATTTTGGTTCATCTTTTGTGGATACGGTCATCGGAAGAGAAAAAACGGAGTATATAGATTCTTCTTTTCAAGCTAGTTCTGGTATATACACGGGGCATATGGTTGGTTCTTTAAGTGCTTGTGGCGAAAAAGGTCTTTCGCCGCCTATTTTCAGACATAGACCTGTTTTCTTGAGTCTGGCAAGCAATCCTTGTGAGGATGAAGTAGAATTGAGCTGGACTAAATACCAGGGCTGGGGACCCAACGATGAGGTAAAAGCCTATGAAATATTTGTAACTAAAAATAATGGGCTGGAGGAACTGGTTGGAACCAATGACTCATCTAGTCGTACGTTTAGATACAAGGATTTTCTATTTGGGGATACCTTATGCATTCGAATAAAAGCATATCACCCGACAGATATGAGTATTCATTCTTTTTCTAATCAGCTGTGTTTTGTATCGTCAAAAAGTCAGGTGCCAACTTTGCTCCAGGCTTTGAGTGCAAGCTATATTGATAGTTACAAAACAAAAGTGCGTTGGTATTGTTCTCCGGATGCTATTCCCAAGTCGTTTGATTTATTAGTCATAGATCCACGAAGCAGTGGAGTTATAAGAACGCTGGAAAAGGTAAACTATGTGAAGGAGGGGATTGGGTACTATTCCTTCCTAGATTCTTTTGGGGAATCTAAAAAACCTGTAGCCTATCGGGTCCGCTATGAGGATTTATGTAATAATAAAAGTGAGGGAGGTCAAGTCATAACCAATTTTACTACAGTCAATCAAATTGGCCTTTATAAAAATGAAATCAAATGGCCTAAAAGCTATTTTCATGACACTATTTTATATTCAAAACTAAAATATGAATTGTATTTTTCTACCAGTGGAGGTGGGTTTACAAAAATAGCGGAACCAACTATTGCGGATGCTCGCTTTGAACATAATGTAGAGGACTACTATCAGACAGAAGGTAAATTTTGTTATAAGCTTATCGTCAGCTACAAGTTTGATACCATGAAACCGATAAATGATAGCCTGTTGGCTATGGCTTCTCCTGCCCAATGTATAGACATGCGCACTGTTTTATGGATGCCAAATGCCTTCAAAATAAATGGTGTAACGCCTGTATTCAAACCGAAGATGTATTTTTTTAATTCTAACGTTTTCAGTATGAAAATTTTCAATCGATGGGGGAGACAAATTTTTGAAACCAATGACCCCGGTCAAGGATGGAATGGCACCATGGATAATGGGCAGTTAGCTTCGGAGGATAGCTATGTATATCTCGTTTCCTATAGCGGTAATGACGGGGTAAAAGTGGAAAAAACGGGTACTTTTACTTTGATAAAGTAGTTATTCATTAATTCCAAAATAAAATATTTTTTTCTTGTTTTTATCATACTGTGAGACGAAGGGAAACACTTCAGATTCCCCTTGAAGATTCCCTCTAAATTCTACATTATGTGGTTCTGAATTATGCGTAGAGAATCCATCAAAGGTGATATAGGTTATTTGGACATTAGATTGGATTTGCTCGTTCACTGTATTCAGGTTAAATAAATCTTCCAAAGAAATTTTATCTAAATCAACATACCGGGCATTTTGTTCATTTTGGCCACTGAGAAAATTTTGTAAAAATAAGGTTGTGATATCCATTCCTATTTGATTCGCCGCCAGATCAGCTATGGGATAGCTGTATTCTAAAATCTGTTGATTGGAGTGGATATTCACCTTTATAAATTGTTGAGATTTTTTATTCATCATGTCTCTAGCAGTATCTATAAACTGCATTGCGGCCGAAGAGGATTTGAAATCGAATCCCATTAGTGGTGGAGTTTTGTAATAGAGATCGATAACTACGGAGTCCTTGATTTCCGCTATTTTTAATTCATCCGCGCCTACATTGAGCCTTAGGTATTCGCTCAAATTTTGGTATGAACTTTCTTTGCAAGAGATGGCTTGGATTAAAATGAAGAGAATAAGATAGTAATAGAGGCGCATTGGATTTAGTTTATAGGAAGACTTCAAAAGTAGAAACGTTAAAATTAATTTATTGGTATTATTTAAAAGTAGGAAGACTATGAATTAAATCCTAGTTAAATCCTCAAAATAGTTAATTTTGCTTCAAAATTTCATAAATGAGCCAGAATTATGCTTCAATAATAGGGGATGAAAAAGCCAATCTCCTTTTAAATTACAAAACACCTGCTATCAATAAATCATTGATTCACATACCAAATGAGGATTTCGTATCTCAAATTTGGTCCCAGAGCAATAGAAATATTCCAACATTAAGAAGTTTGCAGCAGCTATATGGACACGGCAGATTGGCAAATACGGGTTATATGAGTATTTTGCCTGTAGATCAGGGCATTGAGCATAGTGCTGGGGCGTCATTTGCCCCCAATCCTATCTATTTTGATAGCGAGAATATCGTGAAATTGGCCATGGAAGCGGGTTGCAATGCTGTGGCTTCTACTTATGGTGTACTAGGCTCTGTAGCTAGAAAGTATGCCCATAAAATTCCATTTATCGTCAAGATTAATCACAATGAGTTTTTAAGTTACCCCAATACATTTGACCAGGTCATGTTTGGCACAATCAAAAGTGCTTGGGACATGGGAGCCGTGGCTGTAGGCGCTACCATTTATTTTGGAAGCGAAGAGAGCAGAAGACAGTTGGTACAAGTGGCAGAAGCGTTTGAATATGCCCATCAGCTGGGTATGGCTACTATACTTTGGTGCTATACAAGAAATAATGCATTTAAAGTAGATGGTATTGACTACCATGCTTCGGCTGATTTAAGTGGTCAAGCGAATCATTTAGGAGTCACAATTCAGGCTGATATTATCAAACAAAAACTACCTGTGAATAATGGCGGCTATTTGGCTACAAAGCATGGTAAAACCCATGATAAAGTGTATTCAGAATTAACAACGGATAATCCTATAGACCTATGCAGATACCAAGTGGCGAATTGCTATATGGGTCGTGCAGGTTTGATAAATTCTGGTGGGGAGTCCAAAGGGGCTTTTGATATGGCAGAAGCTATCGAAACGGCCATTATCAATAAAAGAGCTGGAGGTCAAGGTCTGATTCTAGGAAGAAAAGCTTTTCAAAAAGATATGAAAGTAGGCGTTGAATTGATCCAATCCGTTCAGGATGTTTATTTAGATAAAGGAGTAACTATCGCCTAATTAATAAGTTATTCTAAATATATAAAAAAAGGACTGTTGAAAAACAGTCCTTTTTTTATGTGGATTGCTGTGAATAAAATGTGGATTAATGCTTTGATTTAGATGCTTAAATCATTGTCCATTGCTCCTAGATTCATGATTCTAATTCTTTTTATATTCTCTTCTTTTTTTGCGGAGTTCCGTCATTTTTGCGTCTTGCTCATTGTTCAATACGCTATCAACCTGCACCTTTTTAGATTGTCTATATGCTTGTCTTTCGCTCTTGGACATAGCCTTTATTTTCTCCTTATTGGCCTTTGTTTCCTTATGGATTTCTTTCAATCTAGCTTTTTGTTCTTCTGATAGATTTAGGTCTTTTCTCATTTTTTTTAATTCCGCCTTTTCCTCAGCGGAAATATTTCCTTTAACTGGCTTATCTTGAGCATTTAAAGCTAGGTTAAGAAAAAGAACTACTGCGACAAACATGGTTTTTTTCATTACTTTTCATTTTAATATGTTAAACAATTTTGAGTCTTTGATTAGTAAATCATCTAATGGGTTTAATGGAGTATAAATTATTCCAAAAACTAAAAATAAATTCAGTACTTTTGCAGCGCTTTTTAGCAAAACTAAAGAGTTTTCAATAGTGATTTCGATGATTAATAGATTGATATTCAGTTTTTTATTTTCAGTGTTATTTAGTTTTCTTGCATGTGCATCTGAAACGACTTCTGTCCCGCACATAGCGAGTGATACCGCAGCCAAGGCAACTGAACCAGTGTCTAGTGTTGATGCGACGCACTCCAAAGGTTTTGACCCCGTGGGTATGATTATGCATCATATTGCAGATGCCAATGAGTTTCACATCCTAGGTCATACAACCCTGCCATTGCCTGTGATTGTTTATAATAAGGACAAAAAAGAGTGGTTCACTTGCATGTCATCCGCTTTTCATGCGCATCATGGAGAAGGAACTGTAGAGGTGAATGGATATAAAATGGAAAATAGCAGAGTGCATCCGACAGATGGCAGTCATATTATAGACTTCTCTATCACCAAGAATGTATTCACCATGCTTATGGCTTTGACTCTATTATTTATTGCCTTTTTCTCGGTAAGAAAAGCCTATGCTACAAGAGAAAATCAAGCACCATCAGGCTTCCAAAGTATCATGGAGCCCCTAATTCAATTTATAGCCCATGATGTAGCTAGAGAAAATATCGGGAAAAATTATATGAAGTTCACTCCATTTTTAGTTTGTGTTTTCTTCTTTATTTTGATAAATAATTTAATCGGACTTATTCCTATTTTCCCAGGCAGTGCGAATGTGTCGGGAAATATTTCATTTACTTTGGTATTAGGTACAATCTCATTTATCCTTATTAATGTATTTGCAAAAAGAGATTATTGGATTCACACGTTTGCTATGCCGGGCGTACCTAAGGCATTATTGTTGATATTGACACCTATTGAGATTTTAGGATTGTTTATTAAACCAGCTTCCTTAATTCTTCGTCTTTTTGGAAACATCACGGGAGGTCACATAGCAGTGATGAGTATAGCTTCTGTAGTTTTTATTCTGGGCAATGTAGGGAAGAGTGTTGGAGGCTCCATGTTAGGAGGGGCAGTGGCTGTTCCTTTGTTGATTTTCGTAAATGCTATGGAATTGTTTGTCGCATTTCTTCAGGCTTATGTCTTTACACTTTTGACCTCCATATTTATAGGTATAGCTCAGGAAGAGCATACGCATCATTAAACTTAAAAAATTTCTAACTATTAAATAATTAAAAAATGACTGGAATTGCAGCAATTGGATGTGGATTAGCAGCGGTAGGCGCTGGATTAGGAATCGGTATGATAGGTGGCAAAGCCGTAGAAGGTATTGCACGTCAACCGGAAGCTAGTGGTGAAATCAGAGGAGCCATGATCATCATGGCAGCACTTGTAGAAGGTGCAGCTTTGATCGCTATCATCTTCTCTTTCTTGATGAAATAATCACACACCGAGAAAAACCAAAAAGGGCCTAGGGATTGCCGAAGCCCTTTTTAACTTAAAAAAATGTAGTACTAATTATAAATATCTGAAATAATGATCTTATTATTTGACCCCATGAGCTTAATAACGCCAGATTTAGGATTTACCTTCTGGACTTTCTTAGCATTTGTTATTTTTTGGATAATCGCTGGAAAATTCGCTGTAAAGCCAATCGTAAGTTCTATCGAAGCTAGAAATCAAAAAATAGAGGATGAGCTTCTTTCTGCCCAAAAGGCCAGACTTGAGTTCGAAGCATTGAAATCTCAAAATGATGATTTGCTTAAAGAAGCAAGAGAAGAAAGACACAGACTGCTTGTAGAAGCCAAGCAGGATGCTGATAATTTTAGAAGCACAGAACTAGCCAAAGCGAAAGAAGATGCGGCAAGACTGCTTGATCAGGCTAAAAATGAAATTGAGAATCAAAAGAGAGCGGCCATAAGTGAAGTAAAAAAAGAGGTCGGTGCGATCTCTATAAGTATAGCTGAAAAATTGGTAAGAGAAAAGTTGACTGATAATGCATCTCAGCAATCTTTAGTGACTAAATTGGTTAACGAATCATTATCTTCAAATTAATCTGAAATGGCTATAGAAAAGAACAGCATACCATATGCCAAGGCTTTATTTAGTCTTGCTACGGATAAAAAAAATACGGCACAAGTAAAGGCGGATGCTATGGCTCTTATAGCTATTGTGAAGAATAATGCAGATTTTAAAGATATTATAAAAAATCCAACTGTTTCGAATACGACTAAAGCTGATTTAATTCAGAAATTGTTCTCTGGAAAGATTCAGGTGGAAACGCTAAACTTCCTTCAACTCTTAATAAAAAAGGGAAGACTTGGTCAGTTGGCTTCTATCTGTGAGGCTATAATTTTCCTAGTTAATCAAGCAGAGAATTTAACTCAAGTAAAGTTGACAACAGCCACTGCGGTTTCTGACAATGAAAAATCGCAAATTGCCAGTAAATTTCTTGGCGATAGAAAATACGAAATTGAAAACGTAGTGAATCCATCCATCGTAGGTGGTTTTGTTTTAGAATTCGATAATAAAATTTTAGATAATAGCATATCTACTCAATTACAAACATTAAAAAATAATTTAATAAACTAAGAATATGTCAACTGCAGTTAGACCTGATGAAATCTCATCCTTGCTCAAAGAGCAAATTTCGAATGTAAATTTATCTTCTTCCTTACAAGACGTAGGTACCGTGCTTCAAGTAGGTGACGGTATTGCCCGTGTATATGGTTTGAACAATGTGCAGGCCGGTGAGCTTGTAGAATTCGCAAACGGGACACAAGCACTCGCTTTGAACCTAGAAGAGGATAATGTAGGACTTGTATTGATGGGCCCTTCAGAAGGAATCAAAGAAGGAGACCAATGTAAGTCTACAGGAAAAATTGCTTCTATAAAAGTTGGTGAGGGTATCATCGGTAGAGTCGTGAATACATTAGGCCAACCAATTGATGGCAAGGGTCCTATCACAGGTGAGCTATTAGATATGCCATTGGAAAGAAAAGCTCCGGGTGTAATCTATCGTCAGCCTGTAAATGAGCCACTTCAAACCGGTATCAAGGCTATTGATTCTATGATTCCTATTGGAAGAGGTCAGAGAGAATTGATCATTGGAGACAGACAAACAGGAAAAACATCTGTGGCCATAGACACTATATTGAACCAAAAGGAATTCTTTGAAAAAGGAGAGACAGTTTATTGTATATATGTGGCTTGTGGTCAGAAGTCTTCTACCGTAGCGAATATTGTGCGTGTTTTAGAAGAAAATGGTGCAATGGCATATACCACTGTGGTTATGGCCTCTGCGGCTGATCCAGCTCCACTTCAGTTCTACGCTCCATTCGCAGGATGTGCGATTGGTGAATTTTTCAGAGACACAGGTAGACCAGCGTTGATTATTTATGATGATTTATCTAAGCAAGCGGTAGCCTATAGAGAGGTTTCTCTTCTTTTGAAAAGACCTCCAGGTAGAGAAGCTTATCCAGGTGACGTATTCTATTTGCACTCCAGATTATTGGAAAGAGCGGCTAAAGTTGTAAAAGATGACAATGTAGCCAAGAATATGAATGACCTACCAGAGTCTTTGAAATCAAGAATCAAAGGTGGTGGATCATTGACGGCACTACCTATTATTGAAACTCAAGCAGGTGACGTATCCGCTTATATCCCTACTAACGTAATTTCAATTACCGATGGTCAAATATTCCTTGAATCAAACTTATTCAACTCTGGGGTAAGACCAGCTATCAACGTCGGTATCTCTGTATCGCGTGTGGGTGGTAATGCACAGATAAAAAATATGAAAAAGGTTTCTGGTACATTGAAGCTCGACCAAGCGCAGTATAGAGAATTAGAGGCATTCTCTAAATTCGGTTCTGACCTCGATGCAGCTACCAAATCTGTCCTAGACAAAGGTGCTCGAAACGTGGAAATATTAAAGCAAGATTTATTCTCTCCGCTAACCGTAGAGAAGCAAATCGCTATTATTTATTTAAGCTCAAACAACTATCTAAGAAATGTTCCGATAGCTAAAGTCAGAGCATTCCAAGAAGATTTCCTAAATACATTGGAAAAGTCACATCCAGAATTATTGGCCTCAACTCGCACAAAAGGTATAGACGAAATAGCTCCAGCAATAGTAGAAGTAGCTCAGACAGTGTTAAAAAATTACGAAGGATAGTCAATAGATATAAGATGATAGATGTGAGATATGAGAAAAATAGCTCTATCTCAATACTAATATCTCAAATCTCAAATCTAAGAAAAGAATGGCAGGATTAAAAGAAGTAAGAGAACGTATAAAATCGGTCAAATCGACTCAGCAGATTACCAAAGCGATGAAGTTGGTATCGGCGTCTAAGTTGAAGAAAGCGACCAATGCTATCACTCAGATGCGACCTTATGCAGAGAGGCTTCAAGAAGTGATGAATAATATTCTTGCAACTACCGATATGTCTGAGCTTTCTTTAGGACTCAACGATGTACGACCAGTAAATAGAGTCTTGGTTGTAGTTTTCACCTCTGATAGAGGGCTTTGTGGAGGATTTAACTCTAATCTTTTGAAATCCGCTACAAAACTTATCAAAGAAAAATATGCTGATTTATCGAAGTCAGATATTACCGTAATGCCAGTCGGTAAAAAAGCATTTGACGCCTTCAAGCGTTCAGATTATGATTTGAATGATGAGTTCTATACCTTATTTTCCAATTTGAGCTTCGAGGGTTCTAGCAGGATAGCCCAGTTTATAGTCAATTCATTCTTGAGTAAGGATTATGACAAGGTAGAAGTTATTTATTCCAAGTTTAAGAATGCCGCAGTACAAGAATTTAAATCAGAAGAATTCTTGCCAATAGCCAAAGTGGTAACTACGGCTGGTGTCAGCAAGTCAGATTATATCTTCGAACCTAATAAAGCACAGCTATTGGAAGAACTTCTTCCAAAGATTATTAAAACAACCTTCCATAGATTCGCGCTAGATAATAATGCTTCTGAGCATGGTGCTAGGATGGTCGCTATGGATAGTGCAACGAATAACGCCGCTGACCTTATCAAGCGTCTAGAAATAGACTATAATAAGGCTAGACAAGCTGCTATTACGAATCAGATATTGGAGATTGTGGGTGGTGCAGCAGCGTTGGATGCTTAATACAGTTGCAAGTAACAAGTTTATAGTTATTTCTTTGAAAAACTCTGTGTTTAGGTATTATAATCTAGCAAAAAATTAAACGAAAAGAGTTCAACGTTATTCGCAAACCAAGCTAAGGTAATCTCAAGTAAATTCCGTATAATTCTTAAGAAATAATACTTTGCGTCCTTTGTGCCTCTGCGGTTAGAAAAATTCTTAGCTCACTACTTGCAACTTTATTAACAACTCGTATTCGGATTCGCATAATTATCGCTCTGGTCTTCATCTGTATGATCTAGACAGACGAAATCTTTTTCAATTAATAAATTTAGTTTCCCGAAACTATTTTTATACGTAATCTTATCTGTATCATTCCAGATTTTAGCTTCTTGGCTTGGAATGAAAAGCGTTATTTTATCACCAACAAATTGTGCTTGAAGTTCCTCGATTCCTTCTTTAGATTCTAAGCGATAGATGAAGTCTTTTTCGGAAAATTCGGTCTTTTCTTCCACCCATCCGAGTTCAGATAATTGCTTAACTTCCTTTTTTACCAGACGGAAGCGAACTGTGTTGTCTTTAATTCTAATTTTCATTTGGTTAGTTAAATGTCAATGGTTAAAAGTTGAAAGTTTCTATCTTGGTTTTTATCTTCTTTAGTCTTTATTTTTTTGTAGCCAATGTTCGTGTCCTTACGAACCTCTTATACCATTTATGTTATAAATATATATCAATCAATTATGGTACAATACCATGCCAGAAATCGATAGGTCAATTTTTATTGACCTTTACTAATTTCTTATACGGTATTATTAAATTTTTCCAGTATATACATTAAACGAATCATTTTTTAAAAACCCAATCAAGGTAATGCCAAACTCATCAGCTAATTCTACAGCCAAAGATGAAGGCGCACCTATAGCACAGACGACAGGTATTTTAGCCATTATGGCTTTTTGTATTAACTCAAAACTAGCCCTGCCACTGAGTAGTAGAATCATGTCTTCAAAGTCTAGCTTGTCATCTACAAAATGATGACCAATGAGTTTATCCAGTGCGTTATGACGACCGACATCTTCGTACAGCGAGATTAAATTACCTTCCATATCAAAAAGTGCTGAAGCATGAATGCCTCCAGTTTGACTAAAATTGGATTGATGTTGATTAATCTTATCTTTTAATGTAAGCAGCAAGGCAGGAGAAATCTTGGTCTTTATTATTGCTTTGGTACCAGAAACTATAGTGCGAATGGCATCAATAGAAGACTTGCCACAGACACCACAGCTACTCGTTGTATAGAAGTTGCGCTTTAGTTTTTCTAGGTCTATGCTTGCACCTTCTTTTAGGTGAATGGTAATTTGATTATCTATAAAGGAAGTCGTTTTTTCTAATTGTTCAAGACTAGTCATAATGCCTTCCGTATATAAAAATCCTAGAGCCAGCTCTTTATCAAAGTCAGGTGTGCGCATCGTGATTGAAATCGATTGACGTTTTTTTTCTCCATTTTCAAAATACTGCAAGCTGATTTCTAATGGTTCCTCCACTGCCAAGACATCTTCTTTTTCTTGAAGCTGACCTTGCTTGAATTTAGTGATGGAAACATTTTTAATAGAAGTCATAGTTCAAATATCGGAAAATTAGTACAAGTCATATTATGTATGTAATAAACATTAATTATTCAATTTAATAATCATGGCTGCTCAGGATAATCAATACTTTTTATAACCTCAAGATTCTTAGGAATAACTTTAGTGACCAAGCTCTTTCTCAATATGGTCTGGAGGGAATTGGTTCCTGTAGATATTTCTGACATTAGAGTTTCTTTAAACGTTTGTTTGTAAAGTGCCAGAAATGGCTCGAAAAAACCAGTTACTGGATTAAAATAAACATTTGCCAAGGTGTCTGTGGGTTCAATCAATTTTAAAATATGTTCTTTTGAAAACAATGGGTAATCAATAGCGATCACTAACCAGTCATTATCTTCATATTCAAATGCAGAGATGATACCAGCTATAGGCCCGAGTGCTTCTAATTCTGGAGAATCGATTAGCGTAGGTAAAGAATATTTATTTTCTTTTGATGAGATAAAAACTTGATCACAATAGTTCTCTAGTAACTTATATATATGCAAAAATTGGGGTTGACCGTGATAATCTATCAAGGCTTTATCCTTCCCCATTCTTGTGGATTGACCTCCAGCTAAAACTAATCCGTTCATTCTTCTAGAAATTTCTCGATAAATAGTTCTAAGGATAAAACCGCTGCCTCTTCGAGCTTGTATTTTTCTATAGCGGCTGCTAGTAGCGTATTTCTTATAACGATAATCAAAAGCTTGTTGTTGGACTCTAGTTTAAATTTTTCAATAAACTCTCCTAACTCGGGTTCGAAGCCCCTTCCGTCCATTTCCAATTTACCTAATTCATCTATGATGATAAGACTAGCCGAGGTTTTATGCAAAGATTTAAATTTTTGCTTTGCAGCTTCAAACGTGGATTTAGAAAATTTAAATCGGCCGATTTCAATGGAATCCAAATGATTTCCTCCTTCTAGTTCGAAAGGAAGTTCTTCGTCGGTATCTAAAAATATTAGTTTGCGCGATTCATCAATTTCTGGTGTAATGAAGCCATCGAAGCTAGTCAATCCGCTTTCCCAGAATTCCATGAGAGCGGTCGTTTTTCCACTTTGGATTGGTGCTGAAAGAATAAAAATGTTATGACTCATTGCGCGAATGGAATACGTTTAGATAGATACTATAATAAATAAAATTGCGGATTTTAGAAAACCCTTTTTCTTTCTGCGCAAGGTCAAAACTTATGAAAAAATTCTCTTTGATTTGAGGCATAAAGGATAGGGAATGAAGGAAAGAAGATTCATTTTTCTTCATAAAATAGTTTAATATCAAACCTAGTATATATGGTAAAATAAAGGCTAATAAGATGAACCAAACGATAGCTTTAACTGCATAAATAGTCCAGTGTACTTTGGCCGAAGAAAAATAGATAAAGAGAAAAAAGAAAATAAAAGAAAATACCAGAATAGATAAGAGAATTTTTTTGTGATTTCTAGCCCTAGCAATAGTTGTGCTATTTGAAGTATGCATCATTGGCATCTCCAATTTGAAACTTTCAATATTTTGGAGAAATGAACTAGTCCAGTTACCAATCATCATTCCCCAAACACCATAAATAGAGAAATATAAAATAGTCATTCCTGTCAAGAAGTTTTCTGTGTTTTGAATATTCTTAAAAAATTTATTTACAGTTAGCAGAATGCCTTGTATTAATTCATCTCCAAATATTAAATAAGCCATAAAGGGTTTCTGAATCGCATTCTCCATCATCACAATAATAGCATATAAAAGAATAGACCATTTCCTGATACCTGTTAAAGAAAAAATAAGTACAGCCAATATTCCTTGAAAACCAACTGCAACGTACGCTCCAACTGGACTATGAGGACTTAAGGCAAACTTACATAAAAGTACTAAGCCAAGACTGCTGAGCATAAGTCGGCTGTTTATCTTTGAGTAAGCAGCAATAAATACGTTGATAATAACTGAAATGCCTCCTACGACGAAGCCCGTCATAGGTATATGCAAAAGGTGCATAATGCCTCCCAGGCCACCTTCTGTAAATGCCCATAAATAGGTGAGTCGAAGGATGATTTCTTTATTCTTAGAATAGTCTTCGGCCATACATCCAAAAATTATAAACTATGAGTAATGGGGATAGTATGAAAATAAAAATTTGAAGCATAATACTAAGTAGAATGTGTGATATTAATTTCAAAATTTCTGAAATACTTGGATTGCCTATACTAGGCTGTTGCTTCAAACCTATTTGTTTTTTCAAGTCGTCAACGGTTGAGTTTTTTAGAGTTTTTTCTTCAATATTTAATTGATAAAGATTCGTAGATCTGCAACCTAAAAGAAAAGCCTTCGAACTAGGTTTAGCATAAATCAATAAACATGCGATTATGCCAGCAGAGTTTAAGAGGTATGCCGCAAAATAATTCATACACCCTGAAGCTATCTCCCAAGCGGTTATTTCAAATTCACCCAAAAGCTCACTTTTATAACCCGTCAAGAGATGGTGAATATTATGCTTTAAAACTGCTTTGCGCCTGTTATCCCAATTAGGGATATATACATTGAATACATTGAAAATTTCATGTGTGACATAGCTTAGGTGATTTCCACCTTCTATGCCTAGATTATAGTCTTGGTAGAATTTATCTAAATGGTCTGAGATTTTAAATTCCATATGCTATAACTTTTTTGCCACAAAGCTTCAATTCTATCATTTTCAAATCTTCAAATTGACACATTATCCAATCATCATATCATCACATTATTTAATCTTCACATCAAATTATTAAGCATTCACATCCTTGTTTTCGTCCACATACTTACTCGGGCACTTCATCAGAATTTGTGTTGCTTTGAAATGACCATTTTCATAATTCCCTGCTACAACTATTTTTTCCGTTTGGTCAAAGCCATCAGGTTTAGTGCCTTTATGTATAACCTTAGATTCAACCCCTTTTTCATCCACCATATAGAATTCAAAATGATTCGCATCTTCCTTTGGATTATATACTTGAGGCTTAGATTTATTGAGTCTGCCTACGATGTGGTATTCTGAAGAAGAATTATCCATGGCTGTATTGAAGTCAGCGTAGGTAGAGTATTCATCACTCTTAGTAAATATAAATCCGATTGCTACGGCTATGATGATAAGGGCAATAATATGTATTTTTTTCATTCTCCTTTTATTTGTATTTTTAAGTTAAAATAATTATCACTTTGTCATATTGTTCCCAATAAATGGGGCAATTAAATATTCATCTTTTGATAAGGTTAAAATATCTGTTCTAGTGGGACTCACCTTATACCAAACACTGGCATAAAATATTTCATTATTAAACAAAATAATATTCCCTATCATTATACTATTATTAAAAATTGAAATATCTTCGCGAAGTAGTCCACTCTTTATCTTTTTTACTTTTTTGCGATAGTTTAAGGAGTTAATATTTCCGCCTTTCACAATGTATTTTCTAATAGATCTGGTTTTCAATTTATTAATTGATAAGGATTTAATCGTATCAAGATAAGAAATTACAACTGATTTAGCCTCTGCATAATTCTTTATTTCTTGAGAATTGGCAGATTGATAGGTAAGCAGGATTAAAGATATAAAAAAAAATATGAGAGTCCGCATTTATACCACTAAATTGAGTTAAGCAACAGATTATCAAATTTATTCGTATAATTTCTTCGGTTGAGTTTGAAAGCGAACTCATTCAAGTATTCCTGTAGGTATCGCTCTTTCACCACATGGTAAA
>JAJTHM010000008.1 GCA_021297855.1 Sphingobacteriales bacterium
AGATGCGAGAAAATGTAGAATCATTTATGAAAGAAAGAAAGAAAAATAAAAAGCAAGTGCAAAAATACTTTCACGCAAAGCACGTCAGATATGCAGCTTAGAAATTATAGTATCACTAAATATCTAAACGATTAATAAGTTCTCATTTTCGATTGTTTCTTCAACTTTTAAAGTAAGCTCATACTTTGTGCTTTCAGGAAAGTAGATTTCTTTAATGCTGTCATATTGTGCATTTAAAATATTAAAATCATCTTTTGTAAGTCTTGGAAAGAAAGTAATGTATTCGTTTGCATTTTTGACTAACTTTTTTATTTCATTTACAGGTGCATAAGGGCAATTCAGTAACGCACAAAAATGATGATAATGAAAAAATAAATTATTGCGAACTTCGATAGGAAGTTCAGTAGAGTTCTGGTCAATATGTACACTTACCGCACTTGGTTTTCTTAATTTTCGCAGATAACAAGGTGTTTGTTCTACTTTGTTTTGTGTCTTTTTAATATTGGTGACATCAATTGCTTTTGCTTGTAATGCAAATGAATGTTTTGTCAAAAACGATTTAACTAAAAATCTGATTTTAAAACCTTTCTTCCAACCTTTATAATTTGGGTCAGAAGATGAATGTTGATTTGGGTGGTTATATAAAATTTGGTCTGTTACAGAACCAAGTTCAGTTAGCCAAGAACAAAGCTGAACCACAAATAAAAAGTTTTTTGTACTTCCCGGAATTTCAATTGAAACTACTGGTGCATCGTCAGTAAATCGCCTATGTGATAATGTTAAACTTGCTCTTGCATCAAAAATACCTGATAAAAAACTTTCAACTTGAATGTCTTTAAGTATGGTTTTTGCTATTGTCAAATTAGCTTTTGCCAATAAAAAACCACCGGATGGCAATCCCAGAGAATTAAGGTCTTCGATAACTTCGGAAAAATCAGAGCCGTCAATTGGTTTAATTAACCATTTGCTGTTTCCAATTTCATACGTTACATTGAACTTATATGTAGAGTTAAAATAATTGCAAATCCTTGTCAATATATCGGTAGCAATTACATTCATTCTTTTTGTATCCATCCCCCATTTTTTATATGGCAAATCAATTATAAAAGTATATCTGTCGATTTTTCCACCACCAACTAATAAACCAAGAATGTATGCTTTTGTGTGGTTTAAATTAGTCATTTATCAAGTGTTTTTGCAATGCTTGTGCCAAAACCCAAGCAAATATTGGGGGAACTGCATTCCCAATCACTTTGTAAGAATTAGCTATTGTTGTAAATGGAAATTCAAAATCATCTGGAAAGGATTGAATTCTTGCTATTTCACGAATTGAAAATCTACGATTTTCAAAAGGGTGTGTTATCCCGCAATTTTCTGGCTGAGCTGAAGCAGTAATTGTTCCATTGATTTCACCTAATGCAAAACGTCTATAAAAATTAGGCGCGTGATATTTTTTTGGATTGTTCCAAATTTTCAAAAACCTTTCTGACATATCAGCAGGGTTCATATTTTTCCAAGACCTTCCTGTTTGAATTGTTTCAGAAATTTCTTTTAATGGAACTTTATTTTTGAATTTTTTAAGTGCTTCTTTTCCGTCAATACAAGGGGCAATTTTATCTACCATATATTGCCCGCCTGGTGAATATGCCCAATAATCATTTTTTTGAGGTGCATTTTTAGGAATGTCACATAATACAGAACCTAAATAAAGTTCATACGGATTATATTTGTCATTTGGTATATTGTTTTCGTAAACTACTTCGTCCATTAAATTATAGTTGAAGTAATCTAAATCTTCTCTAACCCCAACTATTATTAATCGTTGTCTATTACTTGGAACGCCATAATCGCTGGTTTTACATAATTTGTAATTTACCTTAAAACCTAATTTTTCAGTTCTTCTTACAATTTCATCGGGTATTGTTGTACCGTCTGCCATTTTTGAAGACATTATGCCTTTTACATTTTCAAAAACAAAGCCGACAGGCTTTTTTTTTCTGCTTAACCCTTCAATAAGTAGTTTTTCGCACTCTTCAAATAAATTACCTCTATCGTCATCTATTCCTTTTCTTAAACCTGCATTTGAAAATGGCTGACAAGGAAATCCAGCAATTAAAAAGTCAAAGTCGGGTATTGCTTTATAGTCCACATTTTTAATGTCATTTTTATTTAGCTTGTGTTTGCCAAAAAATTTTTGATTTGCATTATAAACAAATTCAGCTGACGTGTCAATGTCATTGGCAAATTCAACACTAAATTTATTTTTTCTATAGTGTTGATCTCTAAAATTAAAATCTCCACAAAATCCTAAATCAAGACCACCACAGCCACTAAAAAGTGAAACAACTTTGAATGTTTTGCTTTTAGAAAATGCCGATTTTGCTGAATTGAATTTTATTTCAATTTGTGGTTCTTCAACTATAGTCAAGTCCTCACATACCTCGGTATATGGCATATTTTCCTTTCTTTTATAGTTACTCATTTGAATAATTTATTGAGATTCATTTATGGCTGTAAATCTAACAAAAATTGAGTTAAGTTTGTTGTTAAATGAAAAGTTCTTAAATGTCAAAATAGCTTATTTTGATAGCTTGTTGGGTTAAGTTCTTGAACTGGTGTGGAGTCGCTTAGAATGACAGATAACGTCCGGCGTTTTCGGCTGAAGGTAGGGAGTCAACACGAGAAAAATAGATCAAATACACAACTTTTCGCATAAAAACTCATATTGCTTAAACTCCATCATCCCCACTCTTAGAAATATGACAGTTGTGTATAGTTCTATGCTAATTGAATTAAAATAGAAGTTAAAATGACAACTATAAAGAAAACTAAATATATGATTTGACCATATCCATTAACTGTAAAAGGCAAGTCAGTATTTTGTATAAAATCTTTAATTACAATTCTTGCCTCAATAGGAGGCTTTCTAATAAATTCTTTTCTTTTGTTGCTCCAATCTAATTCATCTGTTAGTTCTTCAAAAACTATCATTCCGCTTCTTTTCAGTTTTTGAAAATTAAAGAGAATAAATATACCAATAGAGGCAAATAATACACAGCAAAACCATACGATTAAATCTATATGTTCATATTTGTTATAATAATTTACCAATTTTTCATATTGAATAAATTTTCTATGTATAAATGTTTCTAGCACTAACAAAAAAATAGAACCGACTACTAAAACAAATAATTGTGAGCTGTATTTTTTTAATTTTATTGTTGCTATAACTAACTCTTCTAGTTCTTCCTTAAATTCGCTATTTTTAATTCCTACAGCTATTTTTTCACTAACCATAAATTAAGTTTTTAATAAGTTTAACAATAAGTGTAAGAAATTTTTATGTAATCCTATTTTGTCAATTTCGCCAAATTTTCCTGAAGTATTTGTCTCAAAATAAGGTTGAATAATTGAACAATAAGGAATGTGAAATACGCTAATTGTATTATTAATACTTTTTATTGCCTTATCAAAATGTCCTTCTGAATAATACTTATTGACTTCAGTTTGATTTTCCCACCATATATCTGCTTTATTTACCAAATTTACAACCCATTTCACTTTAGTAGTTTCAATACTTGGCAACCATTCACTAATTCTTTCTAGTTCTGCGCTTCTGTTTGCACTTAAAAAACTATCTTTTACTCTTTTATTAGAATCAAATACAATATCTAATTCAGCATCTGGATTTTCTTCATATCCATAGCTTACCACATTAATAATTCCAATAAATTTATCCTTTATAATATCAGTTAATACCTTTTTTCTTTCTTGTTGTCTTGCCGAATGTCCAGGGGTGTCAAAAAATTCAATCGGAAATTTATCTAAATCATATCTATACTTATCGGTAATTATTGTTCTTTTTGGGATTTCAAGTGTGTCTCCTAATGAATTTATGAACTGGGATTTCCCAGCTCCACTTATCCCAAAAACAGCTATCTTTTGATTAAACCTACATAATAAATTTAGTTTTTCAATTAGCGACTTTCTTTGCTTTTCATCAACTATTACTTTTCCTGCTTTAATTGCAGAAATCAATAAACTCCAATTCAAATCCATACTTTCTTTTTTTTCTCGAAAAATTACACCCATTTTCAAATATACACAACAGGATTACTAATACACCCCAAAAATAACTTAAAATATACAACTATTTCCATTATATCCTAGTCCATGTCCGTTCATCGCATTTTTTCACAAAGTATAAAGTATAAACATCCGGCACCTTAATTTTTTTTTGGACGATTTAGCTGAATATGGCAGATAAGGATTGTGGGCTTGGCAAAGGCGGTTTTTTTAATATTTTTGTAGCCATGATTTTATATCTTCAAAGTCCTTTAATTCTAGTTGATTTTCAAAATGTTTGGCTTCTTTTTGTGCATCTTTAGTAAAATAACTAGTTGTTACAATAATACTTTTTGCTGGTTTATGTATAGCATGAACTCCTAAAATTTGTCTAACTAGACTAACATCAATTTTATTTTCAGGTTTGTACCTTTTGCACTCTACATAAGTTAAAAAGCTTGTTACTTGATTTTTTATATATGCTAGTATATCTCTACCCCCATCTCGAGTTGCTTTTGTAAGTTCTACTTCAAACCCTAAATCTTCAAGAATACTTGCAATTAATTCTTCAAATTTTCTAGGCGATAGTTCATATAATTTGTCTGGATTTCTTTTAAAATAGTTTTTTATTTCCTCATCTATATTTGTAATAATAATTTTTGAAGGCTCTATTATATCAGTTTCAACTATCTCAAATAGTGATTCATCCTTTTTGCCTACCTTCGATATATTTTGTAATGTAGTTATTAATTCTTTTTCCGCATTATATTCTTTATCAATTGATACTTTAACATCAATTGCTCGATAAGCTTCGTCCTCGTCTTGTGATAAAACTATATAAGTCCAATCTTTATCTATTTTATCTTCTAAAAGAATTCCTAATAATTTTTCATCGGTACTGAGAAACCATTTTTTCTCTTCAGCAAATAAATTTGCCATAGGATTCTTATCAATTATAAGATCTTCTAATTCGAACTCTTCTAATTCTCGTAGTTCCATAAAAATTGTACCTAACTCATAAATATACCCAGTTGATTTTAGTATAGCATCCCAAAAATAACCCAAAAACCCTCAACTATTCCCATTTTTTTATCCTTCCCATACCCATTCACCGCATATTTCCCCCAATTCATCGACTATATTTTGATAGCGACCAAGAGGGCTATATTTTTGTATTAGTTTTTAACCCTTAAATTTTTAACACATGAAAAAACTATTTTTATTACTAGCACTTGGAATATTTGCTTTAAACAATTTGACTGCTCAAGAGCCTCCTAGAGAAAATAGACAAGCCAAGAAAGAAGCCAAAGAGGCTAAGAAGGGCGCCAAAGAGGCAAAAAAAGAGGCTAAAGAAGAAAGAAAAGATGCCAAGGACGCTAGGAAGGACGCTAAAGAAGCGAGAAAAGACGCAAAAGAGGCGAGAAAAGATGCTAAAGAGGCGAGAAAAGATGCTAAAGAAGCGAAGAAAGAGGCAAGAGAAAATAAAAAGCCATAGAGATCGTTTGGTTGTATTTTGATAGCGACTCGCCTTAGGGTCGCTATTATACCATTAGAAATTTTTAAACTTGTAGTATTAAATCTTATCCAATTATTAACAAAGAATGTATTTTTGTAATTATTTAGTCATCAGATGAAACGCTTTATCTTTATTATCCTTTTCTGTTTTTTATTTTCTAGTGCATACTACGCGCAGGAAAGGCCGACTGCAGAGAATAGAGAAGCGCGAAAATCAATGCAAGATGCTAAACAAGATATGCGAGAAGCCAGACGCACTGCGCGTGAGGCCAAGCAGGAAGCTAAGGAGTCAAGAAAGGATGCTCGCGAAGCCAAGCAAGATGCAAAAGAGGCGCGACGAGACGCCAAAGAGGTTCGCAGAGAATCGAAAGAAGCACGACGTGAAGGGCGCGAAGGAAGAGGCCGTTAAGCGATAAAGAATTTCTATTTGCTTTTATGCTGCAAAAAATTATTTCTACATTACTGTTTTCTTATTCACTTGTGTTTATACAAGCACAGAGGAATAGTATGACTATGAGTAAAGATTCAATCATAGATACTTCCAAAATTGAAACTTATAATGAAGCGAAATTTTCTATCCAGACTGGGAATAACTTGGTGCAATTGGGTCAAACCATGTCTTCGAATGAATTTTATTTAAGACCGGGAATCAATTATTATCATAAAACAGGTCTGTATGTCGGTGGAAATCTGACATGGATGCCAATGGATAGTTCCAAAAAATTGGATAATTTTAATCTGAGCCTAGGTTATGATAGAGACTTGTCTGATTATTTCACTGTGGGAATAGATTATACCTTTAGCCAGTATTATACGACCAAGCAGGTGGCTTCCAGCGCCGCCCATATGATAAGCCCTTATATCACTTGGGAAAATAAAATAGTTTCTCCTACCTTGACACCCATGTTATTACTTGGAACGACCAATGATTTTGCTTTGCAGTTTGATCTCACGCACATTTTCGTTTTTAAATCTGTGTTTCATCCCAAAGGGAAATTGACTATACCCATATCGACAGGGGCTATTGGAGGTACCTCTGACTATTATACCACATACACTACCAAGCGAAAGGGTAGGATTCTAACAACAACTATGGCTAAATCTCAATTTGCCATCACGAGTATATATGCTATGGCTAGTATAAAATATAAAATAAAGAGAACGGCTTTTAGTTTCAATACAAGTTACTACCACGCCCCTGACCCTAATAACACGGGCATCTCTAATAATAGACCTATATTTAGATTTATAGCGGCTTATTACTTATAAACTGCCTTATATATCCCCTTCCTGAGGTCTTAGAATGATATCTTCTACACAAGCACTTGGAGATAATTGCGAGGTCGCATATACTATATCAGCTATATCACTCGGCTGAATAAAACGATTTGGGGGTAAATCTACTCCCGCCCAGCTATCAGTCAATACAGCCCCTGGATAGATGCCAGTCACCCGAATACTTTTCGATTTTAGTTCGTTGCGTATTTGTTTGGTATAGCCAGTGAGTGCAAATTTTGCTACGGTATATCCACCGCCATTGTCATAATCTTTAAGGCCTGCTATGGAAGAGATATTGAAAATATGTCCTGATTTATTGTTTATCATCTCAGGAATAATAACTTTCCCCATCCAATAAGCACTGAATAAATTCACACGCATTAAGTAGTCTAAATCATCATCGAAGCTCGCAGCACTAAGTTCTCCTTGTTTGAAAAGTCCAGCATTGTTGACTAGGATATGGATAGGGCCTAGTTCTTTCAGACAGTTGGATGCGAAATTCAATACCGCATCTTTATTTTCTATATCAAACGCTTCTGCATAGATTTTTATGTCAGAATTTATACTTTTTAAGTGTTGCTTCGCTTTCGATACACTATCCGTATTCTTGCTGCAGAAAGCCAAATTCCACCCAGCTTGGGCATATTTTTCTAAAATAGCTAACCCTATTCCGCGGCTAGCGCCAGTGACTATAATGGTATTTTTCATTTAATTTTTTTTGGAGCACTCCTGCGAAGCAAATATGAATACCATTGAAATATACAAGAATAAATAAAGTCTCACGAAGTTATAGCACAAAGTTACACGAAGTTAGGTCTTGATAGGTAGATTTTTTTGGAGCACAATGTTGCACAAAGTCAAAGCACAAAGTTACACTAAGTATAAAAGATAATTGAGGGAGCGAGTACTCCTGCGAAGCAAAAATGAATACCATTAAAACATACAAGAATGAATAAAGTTAAGCGAAGTTAAAACACAAAGTAACACAACGTAATAATTTTTACAACTTTGATTTTATATTCCGATGTATAAAATATTAAAAAAGAAGAACTTTGAGGAACTTAGTGAAAACACTTTGTGTCACTTTGTGCTCCAAATTATTCCATCAAAAAACTTTGCGAAACTTCGTGCATCGACTTAGTGCAACTTTGTGCTCCTCTTTACCTATTCATCATTCCTAGAATTTGTAAAAATACTAAAATTCGTCTGTCCATAGCTTCTTCGTTTCCAAAGGTGCGGATGGGTGTCGAAATTGTACTTAGGGTCGTGTTCGAGAATAAACCATCCCTCTCCTTCTATCATGCCTTTTTTTATTATAAGGTCTGGTATCATAGCGAGATTTGGCAGTTTATATGGCGGGCCTGCGAAAATGACATCAAATGATTCGCGACAATTTTCTATATAGTCAAATACATCCATTTGTAAAATACGGTGGCCAGTCAAAGCCAATTTTTCTGAAGTCTTATTGATAAATTTGATGGCTTCTGTATTGAGTTCTACCGTAGTGATATCCGTGCAACCACGAGAGCCAAATTCTAAACTGATATTTCCTGTTCCACCAAATAGATCCAAGAATCGAATATTGTCAAAGTTGAAATAATTATCTAGAATATTAAATAAAGCTTCTTTAGCTAAATCCGTAGTAGGCCTCGTCGGCTCTAGCATGGGTTGATTTAGTTTGTAACCTTTGTGTAATCCTCCTATTATCCGCATTTGATAGTTACTAGTTTTAAGTCGCTAGTTGCAAGTTGGTGTCATTATCTAGTAGCTAAAATCTTGTAACTTGAAACTTTATTTAGCTGCAAAGAATTAAATCTCCATAAATTTCCCAGAAAGATAGAGGAAAACCAAAAGTTTCTTCTGCCTTACTATTAAAGGATGGAAATTGAGTTCTCAATTGGGCGAAAATCTCCACATTTTCTTCCTTGCGAACACTAGTAATATAAATATCTGACGAACTTGGATCCACATTAAACTGTTTCATATTTCTTGCAATGATATTCGCATAATCTTTCGTAGAGGAATCGAAGGTATTGCACTGAATCAATTCGCCGTTTCTGAAAAGTATGAACTCTAAAAACTTTGTTTTAATCGATACAAAAGCTAAATCTTTGCCAGCTGACTTTCGTTTCAATACTTCAAAACTTGGTCTATGACAAGAGAAGAATTGTGCATTATCAAAGGTGAAGAATAAGTCATTATAGACTCTAAATGGATAGTTGTAAAACTCTCTAGATCGAATGGTATCTAAATCATCGACCAATAATTTTTCCGCAGACTCTGTGTAGACCGATCTGTATGCAGAATAGCTATCAATGCCAGCGAGCTCAGATTGAGGGACTAAAACAAAAGTCGATTCACAATGAAAAACATTTTTTATGACAGCTGCGCGATAAGCTGAAGGTATTTGGTCTATCGCTAATTGAATTTGGGTAGAGTAAATCCCTGGGATATTTAAATCTCTAAACTGATAATGAACAAATGCACTCATTGGCTGACCAATTTTCTCATAACCTGTCAGGATAAGTGCATCTCTATATACAAGGATGTCTGCTTTTTCAAATTTCATATCATCATTCGGATGATAAGCGTGCAGTACTTTCAATAATTTATTCTCCATGGGTGAGTTTGATTGATATTAAACTGAGATTTAACTAGAATTATCTTACTTTGCAAAGTTATGGAAAGAATACCAAGTTACAAAGAAATTTTCCAGATAGCCCTACCTATTATGCTTGGCGGGATTAGCGAGACTATTTCCGCTATTGTCGATACCGCTTTTATGGGGAAATTGGGCACTCTA
Source organism: Sphingobacteriales bacterium (assembly GCA_021297855.1). GTDB lineage: Bacteria > Bacteroidota > Bacteroidia > Chitinophagales > JADJOU01 > CHPMRC01. The sequence continues at coordinate 9,662 of JAJTHM010000008.1, forward strand.
GCTATCGATGGCATGGGTATGGCAAATATTTTTCTTTTGGTTATCATCATGATAGGTTGGAGTTTTTCGAGAAGCATTCAAATACTCGTTTCTCAAAATTTCGGTGCGGAAAACTACGCCAATATCGGCTCCATAGTCCAGCACTCTATCGCTGTTTTATTTCCTATCGGAATATTACTTTTTGGCGTATTGTATTGGTCTAATTCATATTTCCTTTCTTTTATAATTAGCAATCATTCAATCCATCATATAGCTTCCGAGGTATGCACCATTCGGTCTTATGGTATGCCTATTGTCATGCTGACACTAGCCTTATCTGGTTTTTTTACTGGACTGGGAAAGACGAAAATTTTACTATTTTCTCAAGGAGCAGCCGCAATTTCCAATATCATTCTCAACTATGTTTTAGTTTTTGGCAAACTAGGTATGCCCGCCATGGGTTATCAAGGAAGTGCTACGGCTACTGTTATTTCAGAAGGTATTGCTCTTATTGTTTTATTGGGCTATTTAGCTTATCAATCCGAATTCATTGTTCGCTATGAACTCATAATAAGGAGAAAATTGAGTTTACATTTAGTTCGTGAAATCATGCGGCTGGCTGCACCTATGGTCGTCTTGCACGCCTTTAGCCTAGGTTCGTGGGTTTATTTCTTTTCCTTGATTGAGAAAATGGGGGAGAAAGAATTGGCGATTTCCATGGTTTTAAAACAATTGTTTTCAGCCATCACCATACCAGGGTTTTGCCTCGCAAGTACTGCTAATACCATTGTGGGACAATTAGTCGGTAGTCGGAAAATTGATCATATTATGCCTTCAATTTGGAAAGTGGTTAAATTGAATTATGCCATATTGCTGAGTCTCGCTTTGCTGACCTATATTTTTCGCTACCCGATTGTTTCGCTTTTCACCACAGATCTAGCGGTCATAAACGAAATCTCTATGCCGCTCATCGCTTTGCTTCTGGCTTATTTAGTGATTCCCGCTTCCAATGTATTGTTTAATAGTATCTCGGCACTAGGCAGTACTAAAATTCCACTCTATATTGAAACAATAAATTTGCTCTTTTATCTACTTTATATGTTTGTGTTCATTCATATTTTGAAGTCTAGTTTATTTATAGCTTGGCTGGCTGAAATTGAATATTGGATTTTCTTACTTATCTTTTGTTGTCTCTATTTTTATAAGATGGATTGGAAGAAAAATATTATATATTTGGATGAATAATTGAGGTTAAAAGTATAAAGGTGAAAGTCAAAAGTATGAAGTGCTTGCCTAAAAACTAACTTCTTCCCGATAGCTATCGGGACTAACATCTAAAATCTATCCTATGTACGGACATACCGAAATACAGAAAAAAATTCAAGACAAGTACGATGAAATCGCTGCTTTAAGAAAGGAGCAAGTAGCCATAGCGAAAAGCGAAGGTCTTAGCGAAGTAGAAAATTATTCTTTTAAAGATAAGAATGGGAATGTGGTGACTTTGCTCGATATGTTTCAAGGTCACGACGAACTCATCGTCATTCACAATATGGGAAAATCCTGTCCCTATTGTACCTTATGGGCAGATGGCCTGAGCAGCAGTACACCGCATTTTCAGAATAGATGTGGGTTTGCCTTAGTCTCTCCGAATGATTATCAAACTATGTCAGATTTCGCCGCGAATAGAGATTGGAAATTTCCTTACTATTCAGGAGCAGAAACTAGTTTTATCTCCGATATGGGCTTTTCGCATCAAACCGAGGATGGAAAGACGCGCTATACACCAGGTTTCACCACCTTTCTAAAAAAGGAGGCTAAAATCTATCGCGTGGCCTGTGATTTGTTTGGTCCGGGAGATCTATTTTCTCCTATATGGCCTATGATGGATATGCTACACCATTCAGATAAAGAATGGCATCCGAAGGTTAGTTATTGGTAACTTTTTTGAAATTCATTGTTTTAAAAATTTGATTTCTTCAAATCAAAGGTCAACAAGTATTTTTAATCAATTCCCAGCACTTACCTGCTGATTATTCAAGACCGATATCTCCCTAGCCAGATTCTGCGCTATGGCATGAAAACTATCTAAGACGATTTGGTTGTCAGCCGAGAGTTCTTGGCCATTATCGGCGCATTCGCGAAGATTTTCAGTGAGTGGCACTTCGCCTAGGAAGGCGACTTCGTATTCCGAAGCTAGATTTTTCGCTCCACCACTTCCGAAGATAAAATATTTTTTATCGGGCATATCATCAGGGACGAAGTAAGCCATATTTTCTATGACTCCTGCTACGGGTATTTCTACTCCGGGAACTCTATACATAGATAAGGCTTTTCGGGCATCGGCTATGGCTACTTTTTGTGGTGTGGATACGATAACTGCGCAGGTGACTTTGAGCGTTTGTGCGATAGTGAGCTGCACATCACCTGTGCCTGGAGGCATATCGAGTATGAGGTAATCGAGGTCGCCCCAGAGGACATCATTTATAAACTGCTTGAGGGCAGAAGTGACCATAGGTCCTCGCCATACGATTGCCTGTCTTTCATCGACTAGAAAACCAATAGAAAGCACTTTTAAATTTTCATTGTATTCTATGGGTTGAATATAAATTTTCTCCCTGATTTCACGTGTCTGCGGTTTTTTATTTTTCATCCCTAGCATGATAGGAATCGAAGGTCCATGAATATCAGCGTCGAGTATCCCTACTTTAGCGCCCATTTTACTAAGGGCGAGTGCTAGCTGAACAGCTACGGTAGATTTGCCTACACCACCTTTGCCTGAAGATATACAGACGATGTTTTTGACATTGGGAAGGATATTGATGTCTTTATTTCTAGTGGATGATACATTCGACGTCATTTCAATATTCACTTCGATATCCTCACCAAATTCTGCCTTGAGTTCTTTAACACAGTTATTGTGTATAAGCTCTTTTAGAGGACATGCAGGGGTAGTCAATACGATGGTGAACGATATTTTTTGCCCATCGATTTTGATATCTTGTATCATATTGAGGGTAACCAAATCTTTCTTCAAATCTGGTTCTGGGACTCTGCTAAGCGCTATGAGGACGTTTTCTTGATTGATCATTACTTTATTTTGATAAGCAATATTAAGCTAATTAGTGTTTTTGCTAAGTTTATTAATTATTTTTTAGAATATAGACTAAATTAGTTGGAGGATAGTTTTCTTTTTAAACACAAGGGGCACTAAGATAACACCATAGATCACAAAGAATAACGGTTCTAATTACATTGATAATCTATCTGTGTGTTCCGTATATTCTGTGAGAAAATTAATCCAGTTTAAGAAAACTTTTTTTACCTTGTTAACGTTTAAAATATAGATACTATCTGAGCTATGCCGGTTTTGACTTCTTCTTATGATTCTTTTATAAAAAATGGTCACCTCCAGACGATTCTTCCAAACGTTTTAAGAAAAGTGTCCTTGCATAAGCCTAGACAAGAAGAAATAGAAACCCCAGATGATGATTTTTTAGAATTGGATTGGTATGATCTACCAGAGAGTAATAAACTTGTCATACTCTCTCATGGGCTCGAAGGGAACTCCCGTCGGCGGTACATGAAGGGCATGGCTAAGCATTTACTCGAAAACGGCTACAATGTTTTAGCATGGAATTATCGCTCTTGTGGCTCTAAAATCAATAATCAACTGCGCTTCTATCATTCGGGAGATACGGAAGATATAGATACCATTATTCGCTATGCACTTTCCAAAAATATGTATGCCTCTATCTATCTCATCGGTTTTTCTATGGGCGGAAATATTTCTTTAAAGTATTTAGGAGAAAAAGGAGAGGAACTAGACCGGAAGATTAAAGCGGCGGTGACTTTTTCAGTTCCCTTGGATTTGATAGGAAGTTCGAGACTACTCTCTAAGTGGTGGAATCGATTCTATATGCGTCGCTTTTTGAAAAGTTTGAGAAAAAAAGTAGAGGCCAAAGTTGTTCAATATCCTGACAGACTAAGTATAGAAAGTTTTGACTCTATAAAAAGTTTCAAAGGATTCGACAATCAGTATAAAGCACCAATTCATGGCTTTAAAGATGCCTACGATTATTGGAAAAAATCTTCTTCTTTGCATTATTTAGAGAATATAAAAATCCCGGTTCTCATCGTCAATGCACAAAATGATAGTTTCCTCTCGCCCAGCTGCTTTCCTTATGAGATAGCCGAGCGCAGTCCTTTGATTCATTTAGAAGCGCCTCATTCAGGCGGTCATGTGGGTTTTTGGTCCTTGGATTCTGTATTTTGGACGGAAAAAAGAGCCGTAGAGTTTTTGGAAAGGTATTAAGCTTCAAACTCCCCCACCCACTTATCAAAAGGCCTCGCTAACCAAGCTTTGTAATCTGAAATGACAATCGGTCTTTCTATAATGGAAGGATTTTGGTGCATTGCGTTTATCCATTCTTGATTAGTTAGGTTTTTATCGGCAAACTTTTCTAGAAATACCTTGTCTTTCTTTCTCAGAATGAATTGAGCATCTTCCCCCATTTTCTTTAGCACTTCCTCTAGTTCAGTTTCCGAAGGAGGCTCGGTTAGATAGGGACGAATTGTAATTTTATAGCTAAGATTCTCCAAATAATCTAAAGCTTTTCTGCTGTTAGAGCATAGGTTATTGTGCCATATGGTCAGGTTCATTATTCTTATTTACTGGGTTAGCTACAAAACTATCAAATTTTGCCCACCGATTCCCACTTCTTAAAACCACCTTGCACAATAGACTTTGACGAAGTAAAAGGATAGTGTGTTAGGTGGTATTAACCCCGTGATAGAGTTTTAATTAAGTTTTATAAACTTTTGACTTTAAAACTCTTATACGAATCTACTTTTATAAAAAGTGGATTTTGGGTTTATTTGTCCATAGCCTAGAACTTATCCACTTACTTTGAAAATGTTAGTTCAGTTATCCATAATTTAAATTCTTTATTAATAATACTTTTGGAGATAATCAACATTAAATCCACATTGAATATTGAAATTGTGCAAATTTATATGGAAAAATTAGTGGGAAAATGTGGAGTTGAATAAAAATTAAGTGTAGTTTTGTGGAGATTTTAGAATTGGAATGGCATTTTTAGGTGAAATAGTAATAAAACTCGATGATAAAGGCAGGATGAGAATTCCTACTGCCCTCAAAGAGGCTATGTCTGATAAAGCCGCTCATCGATTCGTAGTCAATAGAGGTTTTGAAAATTGTTTAACCCTTTATCCTTATGATGTATGGGAAGTGGTCAAGGCCAAAGTAGATAAACTCAACACCTTTAATAGAGAGAAGCGAGAATTCGTTCGTAAATTTTACAGTGGGGCTACCATTTGTGCTCTCGACGGCAGTGACCGTATCAATATACCAAATCAATTATTGGATTTCGCAGGAATGAAAAAGGATATCATCTTGACACCCGTGAAAGACTATTATGAATTGTGGGATCAGAAAAAATATAATGACATGATCAGTCAGGCGGACTCTTCTTCTTTTGAAGAACTCGCAGAACGCGTCATGGGAGATAGTGAAGATACTTTAGATCAGTGATAATATGGAGTATCACAAAAGTGTTCTTTTAAATGAATCTGTCGAGGCACTTAATTTAAAGTCCGATGGTGTCTATGTCGATATGACTTATGGCGGCGGCGGTCACTCCAAACTTATTCTGAGTAGTTTGGGACCAAAGGGCAGGCTTTATGCTTTTGATCAGGACGAAAGTGCATTTCAAAATAAACTAGAGGATGAACGTTTGATTTTAATTCATCAAAATTTTGAACACGCATTTGATTATTTGACTGCCATAGGAGTGGAAGAAGTGGATGGAGTCTTGGCTGATCTAGGGGTTTCATCGTTTCAGTTAAATGATGATGCCAGTGGTTTTAGCTACAGACCAAATATAGATCTTGATATGCGAATGGATAAATCTATGACCACTTCGGCTAAGGATATTTTGAATAGTTATTCAGAAGAAGCCCTTCAAACTATTTTTCAACGATACGGGGAAGTGAGAAATGCGAAAACATTAGCTCAGCGTATCGTAGAAGTCAGACAAGGGAAGAAGTTTCACTACAGTGACGATTTGAATGATGTCCTGCGAGGAATACAATTTGGAATATTTGAAACCTATGCTGCACCTATTTATCAAGCACTGCGCATGGAAGTCAATCAAGAATTGCAAGTGTTGGAAAGAATGCTCACGACAATTGTAGAACTTATCAAAGTGGGCGGGAGACTATCGGTGATAACGTTTCATTCATTGGAAGATAGAACGGTTAAGAATTTTATGAAGTATGGTGAATTTAATGATGAACCTACGACAGATATTTTTGGAAAGAGAAAATCATGGAACTGGAAGTTATTGAATAAAAAGCCGATAGGACCATCAGAGGAAGAAATCAAAAAGAACTCGCGAAGCAGAAGTGCCAAGTTAAGGGTGATGGAGAGAGTGGGATGATAATGTGAGGATGTGATGATGTGATGATTGAATTTGAAAATTAGTCAATTTGTCCCGATAGCTATCGGGATTGATAATGTGATGATAGGTCGATGCGAAGGTATAAGAATGAAGCATCCAAGCTTTGCGTCTCTGCGGTAATAAAAATTATTAATTCGTGCATTCATGGCAAACACTGAGAAAAATTTAAATTTAGAAGAACTAGTTCAAAAGGTATTTGAAAAAATATCAAAGAATATTCAATTCCTATTTTTCTGCTTTCTGCTCTGTATGATTTATATATGGAATAGTCATATGGCACAAAATTTAGTTAGAGATATTAATAAAAAAGCAAAGGAGTTGAAGGAGTTGAGATGGGATTATCTGACGATAAAGTCAGATTTGATGTATGAGAGTAAATTGACAGAGGTATTGCCTAGAGCTCAGGCACTGGGTTTGGAAGAGTTGAATATGCCGCCATATAAGTTGACTGTAAAAAAGAAAGAATATCAACGACAAGATTAATTTAATAGGTCGAGCCTATTTCGTATTTGCTGTACTCTTCATTCTAGGGTGTGTCTTTATATACAAGATAGTAGATCTTCAGACTGCACATGACGGATACTGGAGAAAGCTCGGTGATGATTTAACCTTATTTCAAGTAAAGATAGAGGCTGAACGTGGAAATATTTTTACGGAAGACTCGCGTATTTTAGCCACTACTATACCAACGTTTGAGCTTCGAATGGATACCAAAGCAGATGGATTAACCGATACATTATGGAGAAAACATATCGATAGTCTTGCTCTATTATTATCGTATAATTTGCCAGAGAAGTCTCCTCAAGCATGGAGGTCATACCTAGTCGATGCACGTGAAAACAAAGCAAGACACCTCCTTCTAGCAAAAAATATCCAGTTTCAGGATTTCAAAAAAATTCGGGAAATTCCTCTTTTCAAATTGGGGAAGAATAAGTCTGGATTTATAACGATTCAGAGCAATACACGCAAGCTACCTTTTGGGGAGCTAGCTAAGCGCTCCATAGGCTATGTGTCTTCGAATGGCAAAACGCTTATAGGAATTGAAGGTATGCTCAATGAAGAATTGTCTGGTGAAAACAGAGAAGTGTTGATGCAGAAAGTAGCAGGTGGGGTTTATATGCCTGTGAATGATAATAGTGAATTTGGTTCTAAGCCCGGATTGGATGTCTATACAACCATCGATGTTAATTTGCAGGATATTACGGAATCTTCCTTGTACAGATCCGTTTCGTATTATAAGGCAGAACACGGAAGTGCTATTTTGATGAATGTGAAAACAGGAGAAATAAAAGCGATAGCAAATATTGGCAAGACCAAAGATGGACAATACAAAGAGATTAAAAATTATGCTATCAATGAATTGAATGAACCTGGATCGGTAATGAAGTTGGCTTCTGTAATGGCCTTATTAGATGAAGGCTACTGCGATGAAAATACACTAATTGATTTAGAAAATGGCGAATGTAAATACTATGATTTGACCTTGAAGGATGACCATAAAGTTTCAGGGCAAGTGACTTTAGCCAAGGCTTTGGAGTTATCATCCAATGTTGGAATTTCCAAACCTGTATACAAACATTTCCATAAGAATAAAGATGAATTTTATGAAAAGTTGGAACAATTTCATTTGACAAAATCATATGGTCTAGGAATAAAGGGTGAATCAGAGCCTGATTTAAAACCTGTCAAGGAATGGTCAGGAGTGACGCTCCCATGGTTGTCTATAGGTTATGAAATTAGAATGACGCCGCTTCAAGTACTCGGACTATATGCTGCTGTAGCAAATAACGGCAAGTTGATGCAGCCCTATATTGTCAAAGAGATCAGAGACAATGATAAGATTGTTGAAAAATTTGAACCTGTGGTTTTAAACAAGCAAATTGCAAAACCATCTACTATAGCGGCTGTTCGAAAGATGCTAGAAGGAGTTGTAGATTCAGGTACTGCCAGTAATATTCGAAATCAGTATTATAAAATCGCGGGTAAAACAGGAACAAATTTATTGGCAGAAGGAAGTCGGGGATTTAAAGATAAAAAGTATCAAGCGAGTTTTGTTGGCTATTTCCCAGCTCAAAATCCAGTTTATGCATGCATCGTAGTCGTTAATAAACCCGATGTCAATATTGGATACTATGGCAGCGGGGTAGCGGCTCCTGTTTTCAAAGACATCGCAGATAGATTATACTCGACCGATGAGGCGATTCACCCAGCATTGGCTATTAAAAAAGATAATTTATTCCTCAGCACATTCAAAGGTTTAAAATCGGAAGTCGATAGAATCGCAGATTATTTTGATTGGGATATTTTATCCAATGATATCAATTCTGATATGGTGACGGCCATATCATCCAAGAATAAAATAGTAGTCAAACCGAATTATTATTCTTCAAAATCGGTCATGCCCAATGTAGTTCAACTCAATGTGCGAGATGCGGTATATCTACTAGAGTCTATGGGTTTGAGAGTAAAAGTAGAAGGCAAAGGTAAAGTGAAAAATCAATCTATCCTACCTGGCGAGCGGATATGGAAGGGAGTTGAAGTAAAAATTTCTTTAGGATAAATTGTTATAAAAGTGAAGAGGTTAAGTGAATTATTAAATGGAATAGAAATAGCCAAAAGTATTAACACTCTTGCTGATAGCGAGGTGGTGGCTATTGCATTCGATTCGCGAAAGGTGGAGCCAAATTCGCTATTCGTAGCTACAAAAGGTACACAGGTAGATGGTCATGCGTATATAGCCAAGGCTATAGAAAAAGGAGCTACCGCCATCCTTTGTGAAGTTTTACCAGAGGAGATAAACAGCAGTATTGCTTATATCATGGTTGTGAATAGTCAGTTTGCACTAGGTATACTGGCCGCTAATTATTACGACAATCCATCGGAAAATCTGAAGGTCGTTGGTGTAACCGGTACAAATGGTAAAACATCTACCACGACTATGCTGTTTGATTTATTTACACTACTAGGATATAAAGTAGGCCTACTATCTACGATTCAAATTCGAGTCGGTGCTGAAATTATTTCAGCTACTCATACTACCCCTGATGCTATTTCCATTCAGAAGTCTATGCAATATATGGTAGAAAAGGGCTGTGAATATTGTTTTATGGAAGTGAGTAGCCATGCCATAGATCAAGATCGCATAGCAGGGATTCATTTTCAAGGAGGTGTCTTTACAAACATAACACATGACCATTTAGATTACCACCTCACTTTTCAAAATTATATTCGAGCTAAGAAGAAATTTTTTGATGGCTTATCGAAAGAAGCTTTCGCAATAAGTAATATTGATGATAAGAACGGAAAAGTTATGCTTCAAAACACAATAGCGATGAAGAAAACGATGGCGATGCATAGTCTAGCTGATTATATGGTTAAGATTTTGGAGTCGAGCATGGAATCGATGCTGGTGAAAATGGATGGGAAGGAAATTAACTTAAATGTCATGGGTGAGTTTAATGCCTATAATGCTTTGTCATGCTATGCAGTGGCGATTGAGTTAGGTATGAAAAAAGAAGAGGTATTGATCCAATTAACTAAACTTAAACCTGTAGAAGGCAGAATAGACATTGTGCAAACTCCAAATACCAAAGTGAAAGGAATAGTAGATTATGCCCACACTCCTGATGCGGTTGAAAAATTATTAGTGGAAATTGGTAAAATTAACAAACATGGAAAACTGATTACGGTCATAGGTTGTGGAGGAAATAGAGACAAGGAAAAGCGACCTGTTATGGCCAAATTGGCCTCGCAATACAGCGATAGGGTTATACTAACTTCTGACAATCCGCGAAATGAGAATCCAAAAGATATTATCGATGATATGAAGTTGGGATTAGATGAAAGTGGAAATAAAAAGACCATAATCGTCATAGATAGAGCAGAAGCTATAAAAACTGCTTGTTTATTAGCTGCAGGGGAAGATGTGATAGCCCTGGTAGGAAAGGGACATGAGAAGTATCAAGAAATTAATGGCGAAAAATTGCCATTCGATGATAAAATCTGTTTGAAAGAAAATATGGAGTTAATCATTAATGAATAAAATAGAATAAATATGCTATATCATCTATTTACATATTTAAATGAGCATTGGAAGATTCCAGGTGCTGCATTATTTCAATATCTCTCTTTCCGCGCTTCTATGGCTGTGCTATTGAGTATCATACTTATGATATTTAACGGACAGCGATTTATTGATTATCTAAGAAGAAAACAAATAGGCGAGACCGTGCGTGATCTCGGATTAGAAGGTCAGATAGAGAAAAAAGGCACACCTACTATGGGTGGTATTTTAATCTTAGGCTCAATAGTAATCCCTACACTTTTATTTGCTAATTTAACCAATGTGTATATATGGATGCTATTGGTGGTTTCGATTTGGTTGGGGGTGATCGGGTTTATCGATGACTATATTAAGGTTTTCAAGAAGAATAAAGAAGGACTATCGGGTAGATTTAAAATCGTAGGTCAAATTGGCGTAGGAATTTTCGTATCTCTTATGATGTATTTTCATCCAGATATCAAAGTGCGTGATTTAAATAAAGTGTATGTCTATACCCTAAGTGATGGGAGAATCCACGATCAATACAATCCTATAAATGTAGAAGTAGCCGATTCTGTCATTAAAGGAAAAGGTGAAGAGCGAAATGGACTCTGGTATTCGCATGATAGCAAAACGCTATTGACAAATGTTCCATTCGTAAAGGGAAATAATTTTAGTTATGACGGAATTTTTGAGTGGATGGGTTTCCACCCGCTTTATTATTTCATCCCATTTTCTATCATTTTAATATTCATTATTACAGCGGTGTCCAATGGAGCAAATATTACAGACGGGATAGATGGTTTGTGCACTGGTGTCTCGGCTATAAGTGGTGTTGCTTTGGTTGTATTGACTTATCTCACAGGTAATATTATTTTCTCTGACTATCTCAATATACTCTATATCCCTAATGTAGGTGAGCTCGTTATTTTTGTCTCCGCTTTTGTTGCAGCTTGTATTGGTTTTCTTTGGTGGAATTCCTATCCAGCCCAAATATTTATGGGAGATACAGGAAGTTTAGCATTAGGGGGTATCATCGCTACTATCTGTATTATTATTCGAAAAGAATTAATTATCCCAATTCTATGTGGTGTTTTTCTTGTTGAGAATTTATCTGTGATGCTGCAAGTAGCCTATTTTAAATATACAAGAAGAAAGTATGGAGAAGGGCGAAGAATATTCTTGATGTCGCCACTTCATCATCACTATCAAAAGATGGGAATTCATGAAGCTAAGATAGTTGCACGATTTTGGATTGTCGGAATATTGCTGGCTATACTAGCTATTGTTTTTCTTAAGGTGAGATAGAGCTAGAATGTAGAATTAAGAATAATAGAATAAGGATTTGAATATACAAATTAGGTAGAATTGAATAAAAGAATTGTCATATTAGGTGCGGGAGAAAGTGGTGTAGGAACTGCTGTTCTAGCTTTACAGAAAGGCTACGAAGTCTTTGTGTCTGATTTTGGCACTATCGCTGAGAAATATGAAGCGATGCTATTAGAATATAAAATTCCTTATGAGCAGAAGCAACATAGTGAGGAAAAAATATTGGAAGCGGATATGGTGATGAAGAGCCCTGGGATATCTGAAAAGGTCGGAATAGTCAAGAAAATTAGAGCAAAAGGAATCAAGATAATCTCAGAAATTGAGTTTGCCTATCCTTATTGTGACGGAAAAATTATTGGAATAACAGGTAGTAATGGTAAGACAACTACGACAAATTTAGTATATCATATCTTCAAAACTGCAGGATTCAATGTGGGCATGGCAGGTAATGTAGGAATAAGCTTTGCCTATATGGTCGCCAAAGAGCCAAAAGATTTATATGTAATTGAAATCAGTAGTTTTCAGTTAGATGATATCGATCGGTTTAAATGTGACATAGCTATTCTTCTTAATATCACCCCAGATCATTTGGATCGATATAATTATGAAATGAAAAATTATGTCGCTTCAAAATTTAATATAACGAAAAATCAGACGGGAGCAGATGCTTTTATCTACTGTTTAGATGACGAAGAAACCATCAATTTCTTAAAACTTAATCCTTCAAAAATTTCAGCCAAAAGATTTCCATTTACAATCCAAAAGGAGTTAGAGGAAGGAGCATTCATAAAAGAAAATAAATTATTTATAAACATTTTACAAACTACATTCAGTATGCTAACAAATGAAATCACTATCAAAGGAAAGCACAATCAGTATAATTCTTTAGCTGCTGGCTTAGCAGCAAGACATGAAGAAATTCGCGATGAAATTTTACGCGAGGCTTTTAGTACTTTCAAATCTATTCCGCATCGATTAGAGTCGGTATTGACTATTAATGGAGTGGAATACATCAATGACAGCAAAGCCACCAATGTCAATTCTGCTTGGTATGCTTTGGAGAGTATGGAGAAAGACGTGATCTGGATAGCAGGAGGAGTAGACAAGGGCAATGATTATACATCGTTAATACCTCTAATAAAAAAGCGCGTAAAAGCACTTGTTTGTTTGGGAGATGATAATTTAAAATTGCAATCTACATTTAGCGGAATTGTCGATGTAATCATCAGCACTAATAATATGAAAGATGCTGTACGATCTGCTTCTCAGCTAGCTGAGAAGGGAGAAGCTGTTCTACTTTCTCCTTGCTGTGCCAGTTTCGATTTATTTCAAAACTATGAGGATAGAGGCGATCAGTTTAAAGAATGTATAAAAAATCTTTGATAAATTGAAATTAAAAATAGACTAAAGTTAAATTGTAAAGGATGAGTACCATACGTCAATTTGCTAAAACATTTCAAGGCGATAAATCCATATGGATTATTGTTACCTTGCTGACTCTGTTCAGCATTATGACAGTTTACAGCAGTACTTCTTTATTGGCCGTCAAGGATAATAAAGATATTCATGTCTATTTATTCAAGCATATTGCGCTGATTCTTGCAGCATATGGATTTATGTGGTTTATGCACCAAATATCTTATCAATATTATTCTGGCTTATATAAAATACTACTCCCCCTTGGCATTGCTGCTCTGCTCTATGCATCGTTTATGGGGGTAAAAGTAAATGATGCTGGACGTTGGATTCGGATTCCATTCATCAATCAGACTTTTCAAGCATCCGACTTAGCTAGATTAGCTTTAATCTTATTTCTTGCGAGACACCTCAGCAAGAATCAAGAAGTGATTAGTGATTTTAAAAAAGGTTTTTTACCAGCTATTGGAGTTACACTCGGGGTTAGTTTTCTCGTTTTTATTGATAACATTTCTACATCGATTATGATTATGGTTACCGCATTAATTATGATGTTTTTGGGGAGAGTTCGATATTTACATTTCTTTGGCACCATCTTTATTGGTTTGATTTGTTTAGCCTTAGGTATTCTATTTGTTCTAAAAGCGCCAGATGAATTTTTGATAAAACGGTTGGCTACGGCTAAGTCTCGATTAACCTCTTTTGCAGAAGCGAAAAAATCACATAAAGATGTTTCGTATCAAGTAAAGCAAGCCAATATAGCCATAGCGCGTGGAGGGTGGATACCCAAAGGGCCAGGGAATAGTTCTCAAAAAAACTTTTTGCCAAATGCATTTTCGGATTATGTTTTTGCTATTGTGGTAGAGGAGTGGAGTATTTTAGGCGGCATATTTTTGATTTTTCTCTATTTAGCCTTGATGTTTCGAGTGATTGTTTTGGTCATGAAAAGTCCATATACCTTTGGAGCTTTGCTTGCTTTAGGTTTAGGTCTAAGTATTGTAATACAAGCTTTTTTTAATATTGGCGTCACCATTGGAGTCCTACCTGCTACAGGGGTTACCTTGCCATTGGTTAGCATGGGAGGGAGTAGTATCATTTTTATAGCCATGGCATTTGGCATTATACTCAGCGTTAGCCGGAGTGTTCAGGAGGATGAGCTAGGGAAAAGCCCTACGAAAGAAAATTATATGGATGAAGTCGAAATGAATTTAAGTGGGGTGGTTTGATTCCATGATATGATAATGTGATGATAAGGCGATATGATGATGAGTCGATTTGATAATGTGATCGTGATTTGAAAATGGAACAATTTGTTCCGATAGTTATCGGGATTGAAAGTGAGATTATTGAAAGAATGCAAAAATGAGTTGAGGTAATTTAAACTTTGTGTCTTTGTGGCAGAAAAAATAAAACTATTTCGTGAATTCGAGGTATAAAATGGCAAAAAATAAATTAAAAGTTTTAGTTTCAGGTGGTGGCACAGGAGGACATATCTTCCCAGCAATAGCTATCGTGGAGGCCCTCAAAAAGCAAACTGATATCGAGGTTTTATTTGTGGGAGCCAATGGACGCATGGAAATGGAAAAAGTTCCTGCGTGCGGTTATGAAATCGTTGGTTTACCTATTGCAGGTTTTCAAAGAGGATGGACACTTCCAAATTTTCTGAAGAATATTCAACTTCCGTTCAAAGTATTGTATAGCTTATTTAAAGTTATGGGTATTATAAATACGTTCAGACCAGATGTGGCTATTGGCACAGGGGGTTATGCTAGTGCGCCTACCTTGAAAATGGCTCAATGGATGGGTGTCCCAACGTTTATCCAAGAACAAAATGCACAACCAGGCAAGACGAACTTATTTTTAAGCTCTTTTGTAAAATGCGCTTTTGTTTCCTACGAAGAATCTAAAAACTATTTTAAAAATTGTGAAGTCATCTATACAGGTAATGCCATTCGAGAGTCTTTTGCCGATGAGACTGTATCACGTGAAACTGCACTGCAGTTTTTCAATTTAAGTCCAAATAAGAAAACACTATTTGTCACTGGAGGCAGTCTGGGAGCGCGCGCTATCAATGAAGCTATCGCAGAAAAGATCGATCAGATCTTAGTAAGAGATATACAAGTGATATGGCATACGGGTAAAGCGCATTATGAAAAATTTAAACACTTGGAAAATGAGAACTGTAAAGTATTTGACTTTATTTATAAAATGAATCATGCCTATGCCGCTTGTGATTTGGTAGTGACTAGAGCAGGAGGGGTCTTGTTTGAATTATTTGTAGTCGGCAAACCAGCTATTGTCTTGCCATCACCTTATGTAGCAGATGATCATCAGACACCCAATGCAAAAGCCTTAGTGGAAAAGAATGCTGCACTTATGATTACTGATGCAGAGAGTAAAGAGAAATTGGTGCCGGCAGTGATAGAACTTTTTGAAGATTTAGAGAAGATGATGAGTATGAGCACTGCTATGAAAAGTTTAGCGAGACCCTATGCAGCCAGTGAGATAGCCAAGGAAATTTTAAAGCGAATCGAAATAAAATAGTATGAATATCAATAAAATAAAATCCATTTTATTTCTCGGCATAGGAGGCATTGGTATGTCGGCATTAGCTAAATATTTTATAGCAAAAGGCATCAAAGTTTATGGCTATGATAGAACAGCTTCTGATATGACAGCTACTTTGATTCAAATGAATGCAGAAGTAGTCTTTGTAGATGATGATACACTCACAGAAAATTTATATGATTTAGTCGTTTATACCCCAGCAATGCCGAAGGATAGTTTCTTACTCAATTATTATAAACAAAGTGGTATTCCACTCATGAAGCGATCCGAAGCGCTGGGAATTATTACACAGAATAATTTTACTATAGCAGTTTCTGGTTCTCATGGAAAGACAACAGTGAGTTCTATGATAGCATTTTTACTGAAGGAATGTGGTGTCGATTGCAGTGCATTTCTAGGGGGAGTGTCTGTAAATTTCAATAGTAATTATGTTCTAGGAAATAGCAATGTAGTCGTCGTAGAAGCGGATGAATTTGATCGCTCTTTTATGACTTTGTCCCCAGATATTGTGGTGCTGACTTCTATAGATACAGATCACCTAGATATTTATGGTACAAGGGAAAATATTGTCGCATCATTTCAGGATTTTCTATCCAAACTAGATGAAAAAGGAGTATTGATTCACAATGAAAAAGTGGTCGATCATATTGAAATTAATGGAGTGAAAAAAGTCTATGGATTTTCAAATGGAGATTATCAGGCACATATACAAGGAATTTTTCCGAGCTATTCGACCTTCACTGTGAATGAAAATCCGGAAGTGTTCAAATTAAACTACAATGGAAGACACAATATTGAGAATGCTTTAGCAGCTATTTCAGTGGGTCTGTACCTGGGGTTTGATTTGAAAAAAATGGCAGACGCTATGGAAAAATTTAGAGGAATTAAACGGCGATTTGAGCTTATCTATCAGGGTACAAATTGTATTTTTATCGATGATTATGCGCATCATCCTGCAGAGATTGAAGCCTTAGTCTCTAGCGTGAAAGAGATTTTTCCAGGTAAAAAGATATTGAGTATTTTTCAGCCACATCTCTATTCCCGAACCAAAGATTTATGCGTCGATTTTGCTAAGTCCTTAGATCTTTCCGATGAAGTTATATTGCTTCCTTTATACCCTGCTCGTGAATTGCCAATCGAAGGGGTGACATCGTATATAGTGTCTGAAAAGATGAAAACTAACGTAGATGTTGTGGATAAAGCAGACCTTATTGACACCATAAAACAGCGTAAATTTGACGTGATTTTAACCATAGGTGCAGGTGATATAAGTGGCTGTATTTCTGATATTAAAAACTATTTAAGTAATCGATGAGGCCGTCCAAAGTTCTTTTGGTTTTAAAGTCAATATCATGGATAGGCATGATAGGGTTATTTATTGTGATATCCATAGCAGCAGTTGATAAAAGAAATAACTCCCGCTGTCAAAATCTAAAGATTCGATTTAAGAATGATGAAAATTTGGGATTTGTAGATTCAAGGGATGTGCTGAAAGAGGTCGATTTAGCGGATCCTTCGTGGAAGGGGAAAAGGCTCTCCAAGGTACAATTCAATCCGATAGAGAATGGGGTAAAGATGAATGAGTATGTGAAGAAAGCGGAGCTCTACCTAGACAATCAAGAGAATATCAATGTGGTTTTGGTGCCCAAAAAGCCCCTAGCTCGCATTAATTCAATTTATGGCGATTATTATCTTTCGGAGGATTGGGATAGAATGTCTTTGAGTTCTAAATTTTCTAAACGCATAGTGCATGTATCTGGTAGAGTGGAGAATCTTATCAATCCTAAAACCAAGATGGATAGTTTTGTTCAGCAATCATTAAAACGGGTGCTCGCCTATTGCGATAAAAATACAATTTGGCAAGACGCTATCGATCAGATTTATATAGCCGAAAGTGGTAAGATAGAATTAGTTCTAGTGTTTATGGAACCAATAGTGAAAATAGGATATGTGAACGAAGAGTTTGAGAATAGGATGAACAAGGTAAATAATTTTATTAAGACGGTGGTGCGGTGTCATGATTTTTCAAACTATGAGGAGCTGGATTTTCAATATTCGCAGCAGGTAATAGCGAAAAAGAAAAGTGGAGTAAATTAATTTTCTAAAATTTAAAATAAGAGAAGAAAAATGAATAAAGGTAAAATAATAGTAGGATTAGATATTGGAACTACTAAGATTTGTTGTATTGTCGCCCAGAAAGTAGAGGGTAAGAAAATTGAGATTCTAGGCTCTGGCGTAGTGCCATCACGTGGGGTGCAAGATGGTGAAGTGAGAAATATACGAGATACAGCAGAGGATATCCAGGCTGCATGCGCGAAGGCTTCGGCCAAAACGGGTGTGGAGATAAAAAAAGTATTTGTAGGCATAGCAGGAGCTCATGTGCGTTCTAGCGTTTATAAATTGGGATTTACAAGGCAAAATTCATCTAAGCTGATTGATTTAGAAGATGTGAAATTGTTGGAAGAACAGGTTCGAAATTTAAACAATGAGCCAGGAGAACAAATTATCAGTTACCAACCACAAGAGTTTTATGTTGACCAGAAGGTGCCAATTAAAAACAATCCTATTGGTGTAATGGGAAATAGACTAGAGGCTAGCTGGCACGTTATCACTGGGAATGTGAGTTCTACGAGAAGTATTGAGATGAGTGTAGAAATTGCTGGATTAGAACTATTGGATTTTGATTTGGAACCTTTGGCATCCGCATCTGCAGTCTTAACCGATGAGCAAATGGAAGAAGGTGTTTGCTTGATCGATATAGGCGGGGGAACTACAGATATCGCGATTTTCACCAAAGGAATCATTCGACACACGGCTATCTTTCCATATGCTGGAGAGTATATAACGCAGATGATTCAGAGTAAATTAAAATTAAGATATGAAGCGGCCAAGAAACTCAAAGAGAGTCAGCATGCTACGAGTGCATTGTATCAGCATATACCAGAAAATAAAATTTTGACTGTAAATAATTTGACAGGGTTACCTCCAGTGCAGATTCAGCAGCGCTATTATTGCAGATTGGTCAATGCTTGTTTAGAACAAATATTTAATCAGGTAAAAAATGAAATAAATTCTTCCTATTACAAAAATAAATTGAATGCAGGCATTGTCGTAACAGGTGGAGGAGCTATGATTCCCAATTTGAAAAATTTTGTCGAGCAATTCACAGGTTATCATGCTCAGATAGGATTTCCTATCAGTAGGCTTTCCAATCTACAAGATAAAGCCTATGCGCAAACTATCTACTCTACAAGTATAGGTCTAGCTTTATTAGCTGCTGACAATTCAGAAGATTATATATACGAGACACTGGAGAAGAAGGAGGCCAATGTGCCGCAAGATAAGGTGGAGACATCTATGCGATTTGAACAACCTGTAGAAACCAAACAAAAGAACCTAAGTTGGTTGGATAAGATTCAAAATAAAATAGGAAATTTCTTACTGGATGAATCATCCTTAAAGGAATTTGAGGATAAATAACATAAATAAATAATAAGCAACTAATTACTAAAAGATCGGACAAAAAATCTGATAATTGAACAAAAGAAAAAACTATTATATGAATAATTTAGAATTTGATTTGCCAAAAGAAAAGTCCTCTATCATCAAAGTCATTGGCGTGGGAGGCGCAGGAAGCAATGCCCTAAATCACATGTATCAAAAAGGTATAAAGGGTGTAAATTTTATTATAGCAAATACAGACGATCAGCATCTGAATATGTCTCCGATAAAGGCTAAGATTCTTTTAGGGCCAGAGCTGACAAAGGGTCTCGGCACTGGGGCAGATCCAGAAATAGGAAAACGAGCCACCGAAGAATCTATTGCTCAAATCAAAGAAGAGTTGGGTCATGGTACACGCATGTTATTTATTGCAGCAGGAATGGGCAAAGGTACTGGCACGGGAGGTTCTCCTGTGGTGGCGAGAATAGCAAGAGAAATGGGTATTTTGACAGTGGCTATTGTCACAACTCCATTTTCAATGTTAGGAAAATCCGCAGTAAAGAAGGCAGAAGAAGGCATTGAGCGTTTAAAGGAAAATGTCGATGCACTGATTGTCGTAGCAAACGATCAGATATTAAGCATTTATGGCAAACTAAAAGGCTCAGAAGCCTTCGCTATGGCAGATGATATTCTTGCGAATGCAGCAAAAGGGATTGCAGAGATTATTACAGGTGCAGGAATTCATAATACGGATTTCAACGATGTGCGCAGTGTGCTATTGGATGGTGGAATGACAATTATGGGTATAGGTCATGCGCGAGGTGAGTCTAGAGCTAAGGATGCTGTAATGAATGCGTTGAAGTCTCCATTGCTGAGCGATTATGACATTACAGGTGCTCAAAAAGCTTTGGTCAATATTTCCTATTCAGAAGAGTTTGAGTGTACTATGGATGAGATTGGTGAAATTATCGAAGCTGTCAACGAATCAGCACAAAATGATATAGAAATTATTCATGGAACTTCAGTAGATAATACCTTGGAGGATGAAATAGCTGTCACTATAGTCGTGACAGGATTCAATAAAGAAAAGAATTTAAAAAAGGACGTTCAGGAAGTGAAGAAGGAAATTATTTCCATGGACAAGGCTGCACAAAATCTTCATGAGGAAACTAATGAGATAATAGTTGTAGAAAATGAGAAACAAATTCTAATTGATTTTGGAACCCCAGTAATGCATGGAGAAAATTTGTCGTTTGATGAAAGTTCTTATTTCCAAAATGATACCTCACAGGCACACGATGATATTTCTATTTCGATTTCAGATGCAGAGGAAACAACCTTTGTAGATCAGATGGGGAGGTTTGTAGAAGAAACGGATGAGGAAAAGAGAAGAAGAATGCTTAGTAAGATTAGCTTTGACATCAATTCTCCGCTAAAAAGCACGGATCATTTAGAATTAGGCATAGAGACTATATCTGATAAGTCTAAGACTTTGATCACAGATAATTTGAATTTATTCAAAGATAATAATAAGTTCAATACAAATTTAGATTAAAGTCTTTAGGCTTAACTAAACTAAGTATAATCATTAACTGTCATTCCGGGCTTGTCTCGGAATCTTTTTTTTCTGAATAAATAGCTCAGTATTTAAATTCAATTTATGCTTAAAGTAGGCGACCAAGTCAATCAAACAAAAGTCAAGCTTCATGACAATTCGGAAATTTCATTTCCAGAGACAGGGAAAAAGTATATTTTATTTTTTTACCCTAAAGATAATACCCCTGGCTGTACAGCAGAAGCCTGCAGTTTGAGAGATGGATACGGGGATATTAAAAAGCTAGGTTATGAACTCTACGGAGTCAGTGTCGATACTATTAAATCACATTTGAAATTTATTGACAATCATCAATTGCCTTTTCCGTTGATTTCTGATGACGAGAAAAAACTCGTAGAAGCTTTTGGTGTCTGGGGAATGAAAAAGTTTATGGGACGCGAATATATGGGAACTACTAGGGCGACATTTATTATTGATGGCAGCGGCACCATTACCCATTTGATAGAAAAAGTGGATACAAAGAATGCTTCCCAGCAGATTATAGATCTACTAGCCAAAAATTGATTTTAACCAAGAAACAAGTTTCTCCCATAGACCCTTAGGGTGTCTTTTGGGTTGATTTGTTTTATAATGCTTTTGGGATTCCCAGTGGATGGCCATAATTGGATTTTTTACAAATATAATTTATTGCAAACCCTTCCTATCCTTATTTTTCTTCGTTAAATATTCAATCTCATCTTTGAGCATATCTACTTTTGCATAAGAAATGGATGATTTGATTTGCGTGTCTTCATCGTTTTTCCATTTGAATTGGTATTCGTGCAATTCCAGAAGATGGTCGTAAGGTCCTTTTGGCATGATAAGTTTGACTAAGACTGGAGACATTTCTATCAAGATAAAAAGGAATGAAAGGAACAGGCTTGCTATGCCTAAGATTTTATATTCAGCGCCTAACTCTTGCAGCGCCTGCATACGGGCTGCAAAACCATTGTACTTATCTTCCAGCGGATCGGTGTTCTTTAGTTCCTGCTCGAATTGTAGATTTTCATTTTTTATCATTAGGTCTAAGGAATCTAGTTTGGCTTTATTCTCTTTGATAAAATTATTGTAGGCCATCTGTTTAAGCTTCTTTATTTCTTCCTTGCGTTTGGCGTTCGAACCATAGCCTATTTTGCCCGTAGTCGTTTCCGTACTAGTGCCTACTATCTCTTTTTCTAGGTCGAGTGTGGCTTGATTGAGTTCGGCGATCATTCGTTTTTCTGTACCGTATATGGAATCTCTTTCTTTGTTATAGTATTGCCCCTGTTCGTCGTAGCGTGTTTTTATTTCTTTCTGGAGTTTAGCCTTGTTTCGATTGATGATGACATTGAGTTGCTTATCAATTTCTTTTTCAAAAATTTTCAATTCAAGAGGTTTAGAGATAACGATACCTAAAACTGTGGCTAGAATAATTCGGGGTAATGCCATAAAAAACTGACGGAACATTCCTCCTGATTTGCGCATAGAGGCCACGATAAATCGATCGAGATTGAATATCATCAATCCCCAAATGAATCCAAATATACAAGCAAATAAGGTGGAGTCAAATATGGTATAAAATGCATATCCACTGGATAGTGCAGCTAGTAAACCTGTAAAAAAAATAACTCCTCCTATACCAACGTGTTTGGAAATTTCAGATGGGGATTTGCGGATAAGGGAAAAGTTACTGCCAGCGCAGTAGATGAGAAAATTGTGGATGTAGTTCAATTTGTGTAAAAGTTAACTTGCTGATTTGATGCTAATAACTCCAAAAGGTTACTTAAATTGTAGTTAAATTTAGTTTAAAGTCTAAGGCTAATAGTAAGTAGTTATAAATCATAGTGAATTCTATGAATTTACTTTCTAATTTGGCCTTTTCACTTTTCACTAGGATAAAATTCAAATCCAATATCGGTTCTAAATTTCATGCCCTTAAATCGAATGCGCTCAATGGCATCGTATGATTTGGATAAAGCATCTTTTAGGTTTTCGCCCATGCCCGTGACGGCAATTACCCGACCGCCATTAGTCACTAACTGGTAATCTTTAATCATAGTGCCCGCATGAAATACAAAGGCTTGATGTACATTTTCTATGCCTGTAATTGGAAATCCTTTCTCATAGGCTTCGGGATAACCATCCGATACCAACATGACAGTGGCAGCTGCTTTTTCAGAGATACCTACCTCAAATCCCTCTAATTTATTGTCAAATCCAGCTTGGAAAAGAGCCAAAAGATCGCAATTGGTTCTGGGAAGGATCACTTCCGTCTCTGGATCTCCTAAACGACAATTATATTCAATAACCTTTGCTTCGTTTTGACAAAGTATCAATCCGAAATAGATAAAACCCGTATAAGGCATTTGAGCTTTTTTCAAGCCTTCTATCGTAGGTTTTATTACCTTCGATTCCACTTGTTCTATTAATGCTTTATCGATAAATGGCACAGGGGATATACAGCCCATGCCACCAGTATTTAAGCCTTTATTTCCTTCAAATCGACGCTTGTAGTCCTTCGCATTAGGGAGAAGGACATATTGACTTCCATTTGTGTATACGAAAATAGAAAACTCCATGCCATCTAAAAATTCTTCGAGAACAACTTTTTCACTTGATGTGCCAAATTTTCCACCTAAAATGAATTCATCAATCAATTGTCTTGCTTCTTCCTTAGTTTCTGGAAGCACAACGCCTTTGCCCTCTGCCAGGCCATCTGCTTTGATGACAAAAGGGGGATTTTTTTCTTCAAACCACTGATAGGCTTTCTCTAGATTGTCTTTGGTTATTTCCAAATAATCTGCCGTAGGAATCTGATTTGCAGCCATAAACTCTTTGGCAAAGGCTTTACTCCCTTCTAACATCGCAGACTTCTGAGAAGGTGCTACTACTTTTATATGTTTTAAATTAGCTCTCTGAAAATAATCCCAAATCCCTGCCACCGCAGGTTGCTCTGGTCCACAAACGATAAGTTGGATATCATTTTCTAAACAAAATTTCTCTACAGCAGGAAAGTCCGAAGCAGAAATTCCTAAATTTTTCCCGTATTCAAGTGTACCTCCATTACCTGGAGTGATATACAACTCGGACAGTATGCTAGACTGACTAATTTTCCATGCCAATGTGCATTCCCTTCCACCCGAACCTAATAATAATACATTCATTTTACAAATATAATTAACAATGAATAATTAATATCTAATAGTAATAAGACAAGGACGTTTCGGATCATTATAGATTACTGTAGCTTGATACCTCATTTGTTATTTTTCGTTAATCAGTTAAACTGCGCGCTATTAATTGCTTCTAAACTATAAGGAAATCGTATTCACCAATTAAACTATAAGATATGAACAAATTTATTTTACTCTTTATTATTTCAGCGGTCTCATCTATGCATACTCATGCGCAGTCATGGGATCAAAACGATGATTATTACGACAATAACAGCAATTCAAATCAACAAAGAAATCGAGGTTGGGGTCAACATCCACAAGGTGGCTGGAATAATGGAAACCAGAGCTGTGATAATCCGTATCAAGATCCAAATTACTATCCTTCGAATTATGGAAATAGAGGCTGTCAAACGCCACCACCACCTTGTAGAAGAAACGTGGTCGTAGTGATGCCGCCGCCTAGCTACTGTGCCCCTGTGGTGATTGCACCGAGAACTCATCCATACTATAGACCTTATGGTTATAACCCATATAGAAGACCCTATGGATATGGTCATCGTCCAAGAGGCTGGAGATACAGATAAAAAAGTAATTTTTTAGTGATTAGTTCAATGAATGGTCAAAGGTTGAAGCTTTTGGCCATTTTAAGTTTGGACTTATTACTTTGCCAGAGGATTGTTTCACAAATTTGATTTACCGCAAAGTCGCAGAGAGCGCAAAGTTGTTTTTTTTTGAATATCACCCCCATTTTTTTATGATATAGACGTGCTAAGTTATAGAACATATACTGCAATAATATTTTCTCTTACTTTTCGAGAAACTTGTCTGTTGACAAACAGGCTTCGGGTTCTTTGCGTTTAAAATAAATATTAATAACCCCCATACTGGGACCCATCGATATGGATGATCCGCATTTGCATCAAGTCTTTAGGGGTTACTAGGCCTACGAGCTTACCATCATGGGTTATAGGTAGGCAGTTAAAGGGGGCTTTGCCAAAAATTTCTTTTACTTCCATAACGGATGTATCCGCCGTCACTGAGAACGGTTTGGGTGTCATGACATCTATCAATTTCACATCATTATCTAATGAGGTTATATCCGTTTTCTTGTCTACAATCAGGTGTTTATATACATGACGCATCATATCCTTATTGCTTATAATGCCGAGTATTTCACCATTTTCACACACGGGTAAATGATTGATATTTCGCTCGCAAAAAAATTGGAAAGCTTGAGAAAATTTATTCGCTGGACTGGCCGCAATAATATCTTTCGTCATTATTTGGTGAATCTTCACGCTTTTTAATTCATCATCTAGTTCGCTCATATACAGGTTATTTTTGTGGACAAAGTTAATTAAAAATTTTGATAATAGCAACTACAAAAGGCAATACAAATAAAAAAGCATCAAATCGGTCTAGAAAGCCTCCGTGACCAGGTAGTATGTTTCCTGAATCCTTGATTTCCAGACTTCTTTTTAATAGACTCTCGACTAAATCTCCCATAGTAGCAAAAATAAAAACGACCCCCGCTATCATATACCAGACAATGGGTTTCACAAGTGATAACGTATCCAAAGCAGAAATATTTTTGAATACATAGATATTGAGATAGGCAATAGCAAAACAAAACAGGCCACCACCAAGAAATCCTTCAATCGTTTTATTGGGTGAGACGTGTGGGATAAGTTTGTTTTTTCCAATAAGGGAGCCAATGATATATGCTCCCGTGTCGTTCCCCCAAATGATAAATAGCACACCGAGTAGGATGGCCCCTGTAAATTGATTATTGATATTCGCAATAAAAAATGTGAGGGTGAGAGGCAGAGTTATGTAGTAGAGGGCTAATAAGTTTAATCCTATACTGCGAAATGGCTTACGAGATTTAAGTACCAGCTCTGTATAAAAAACGGCAGCTAGAAAAAGGGGTATGGAGTACAGCCAATTTTGTGGAATATAATCAAATGAGGAAAGAAAAGAAATCAAACCAGATGAGACCGACATAAAGAGAACCATGAACTTATAAAAGGTCAATTTCGATTTATCTTTCTTAAACATGGGCGTGCTGATGCGATAAAATTCGAGAATACTGCCTATGAGAATAATCATAATGAGCGTCAAAAACGTCCAGGTACTGAAAAGCAAGCCACCTATGACGATAATGGCAAATACTATCGCGGTGCTAGCTCGAGTGAGGAAGGTGTTCATAGTCCTTGACTAGTTTATAAATTAAAAATGCAACGATACATAAACAAATAATCCAAATCAAAATAGGAATACTTTTTACTTCCTCCAAATTGGCGCTGATATACTTATTTTCATGTAAATAATTCAAAATAACTTGAGCACTATTATATAATGCGTGTATAAAAATATTCAACTTCAAATCACGGGTTTTTGAGTAGATATATCCAAATAAAATGCCTACGATAACAATAGGAAAAAAGTCATAAAAATTGGCATGAAAAAAACTGAATATTGTTCCACTTAAAATAATTGCAACCCACGTATTCTTTGTAATTTTCTCGATCCATGGCATGAGGAAACCTCTAAAAAACAACTCTTCGGTAAGCCCTGCTCCTATTCCTATTATTACCACCATTAATCCTAAATTAGCAAGACCAGGTTCGTTCAGAAAAATGCCAATGAGTTTTTCATTCATAGCTTTTTGCAGTTCTGCCATTGTTTTAAAAGATTCTGGCAGCGGTGCAGACATAGCCCAGTATTGAAAATTAATTAAAACTGGAAATAGGAGTAAGGCGATAGCAGATGCTAGAAGATACTTTTTAATTGTGAATAACTTGTCCAAATTAAAACAAGACAAAAAATCATTTTTCGAAAACAGAGCAAAAAGGACTGGAGGCAGAAAGAAAACTCCAATCATTTCAATCACTTGCATTGAAATTAGCTTATGTCTAGGCAATGAGAGTATATCAAAATTCTTATTTCTTATCATTTCAATAAAGGAGGGTATTAGAATCTCTAAAGATGTCAAGGTCACTATTATGCCGATGGATATGCAGCCTATTATTAACAAAGTAAAATTCTTCGGTTGATTCGATAAATTCATTTGCCAATATTATGACTATTTTTGCAAATCTATGGTAAAAATAGGCAAGGTAGAAATAGCAGAATTCCCCCTCATGTTAGCTCCGATGGAGGATGTGAGCGATCCGCCTTTTCGGGCGCTCTGTAAGGAATTTGGTGCTGACCTCATGTACACAGAATTTATATCTACAGATGGCCTCATTCGTCATGCGGATAAGTCAGTTAAAAAATTGGATATATACGAAGATGAACGCCCTATTGGAATTCAGATTTTTGGTTCAGATTTTGACGCTATGATAGGCTCCGCTGAAATCGTAGAAGCGGCCAAGCCTTGCCTGCTGGATATTAACTACGGCTGCCCTGTCAAAAAAGTGGTTTGTAAAGAGGCCGGAGCAGGTATTTTGAAAAATATCCCCAAGATGATAGCCCTCACTGAAGCTGTGATTAAAGCGACTTCTTTGCCAGTAACGGTCAAAACGAGATTGGGCTGGGATGAGAGTACCATTAATATTGTAGAAGTAGCTGAAAGACTGCAAGACATTGGTGTGCAAGCGCTGTCGATTCATGCACGAACGAGAGTGCAGATGTATAAAGGACATTCAGATTGGTCATGGATCAATAAAGTCAAAGACAATCCTCGATTGACCATTCCTGTTTTTGGGAATGGAGACATAGATAGTCCGCAAAAGGCATGGGAATACAAAAATAATTACAATGTAGATGGCATCATGATCGGCCGTGGGGCTATAGGAAATCCTTGGATTTTTAGAGAAGTCAAACACTATTTCAAACATCAAACGGAACTAGCTCCACCCGATATTCATGAGCGCATTTATGCTGTGCAGAAACACCTCAAGCGCGCCATCGAATGGAAGGGAATGGTGCTCGGATTGTTGGAAACGAGAATGCATTACGCTGCCTATTTCAAAGGTCTCGAAGGGGTCAAAGAATATCGCGCGCGCTTGGTCAATACCATGGATTATCAGGAGATACTGGAAATACTGGATGAAATGAGAGATAAATATGGAAATCAGGCCTTAGGGAATTGATTTTTAGATTAAAATGGTTATATTTGTTGCGAAACTAAAACAAAAAATCGACTTTATGTTTAAGGGGAAATTGCTCATTTCAATTTTTTTACTTCCATTCCTTGCTCTATCTCAGGCAAATTATGTGAGCAATAATATTTTTCAAACAGATTATTTTATAGAAAACCGTGGTCAGTTCGACTATCAACAGGAAGGCAAGCGTAAAATTCTCTATTCCACTGAAATGCCATTTGGCAATGTGTTATTTCATAAAAATGGATTTTCAATCAAGCAGAAAAAGTCTAAGCCTAAGAAAATACACGAACAACCGGAATATAATTTCGCTGTGGCGGAGCTGATGGAAAAAACCATTCATCTGGAGTGGATTGGTGCAAATCCTAATTGTGACCTTATTAACGAGCAAAAATCCAATCATTATTTTTCTTTCGGACCAGAAGAGTATAAATCGTATGGATATAAGAAATTAACCTTTAAAAATATTTACCCGAATATTGATATTGTTTACACTATAGAAGATAATAGTCGATTTCACTACAGTATACTGCTTCACAAAGGAGCGAAAGTCTCCGATTTGAAAATGAAGTATTACAATGTGGACGTAAATATTTTAGAAGGAGAAACGAGTCTAGAACTTCAAAAAACTGTTTTTCCAGTCTTTGAATTTGGATTGAAATGTAATAAACTAAATCAAGTGAAAGATTCTTTTCCTTGTATTTCATTGTTGTCCGACAAATATAAGAAATGGCCCTTTTAGGGATTCAAAGTAGTTGAAAACATTGATAAGACTTTTTAAAATGAAATAGCAGGGGGGTCAGCTGGAATTGAATAAGTCTGGCACTGCTTTTTTCTTGTTCAC
>JAJTHM010000134.1 GCA_021297855.1 Sphingobacteriales bacterium
AAAATTTGATTTAGAATCGGCTGTCCGAGAGATTTTGTATTTTTGTCCATGATAACTTTTGTGGTGCAAAAACAAAGTTATCAAAAAAAGGATAGCTGTAATGGCTATCCTTTGATTATTTTTGTCGGACAATAGTGATAATTAATTTTTTTTTAGTTTTTGTTTTAGGTTTTGGGAAGAGGTTGAAAGGCTTCTTCCCATTTTATTTAGGTTTTTTTAGATAAAATATTAGGTTTAAGTCGACGTTCTCTATTTAAAAGGGTTAAAATATGACTAAGGTTAATTTTTCAATTAATCATTCTAGAATATTACACTTTCTTCTAGTATTTAGCTTTTGCATGCCATTTTTTTATACTGGATGCAAAGAGACACTAAAAGCCGAAGAAATCACTTCGGATAATTCAGCAGTTGATTCAACGAATGTGATAGATACTTCATTTTTAGAGTCAACACCAATTGAGAGTTCAAAACTAGATTCTGTAAATTCTAATTCTCAAAAGCAAGATAATTCAGATAATGAAGAGACGCTTTCAAGTCAGTTGGCTGGTAGAGTTCGAATTTTAAAAATGCTTTTAGAACCAAAAGAGGATAGATATACTGGTTTAGGATCAGTTGTGAATACTCTTCCATATATCTTTTACTTTAGCATTTTCAATGCTTTTATTTTGATTTGCTCGAGTCTATTAATAAAGTTGTTTAAACCAATAATCAACTTTCAACTTATTTTTATTGAAATCCTAGGCTTTTTATTTTTATTTATATCAAAATTTTGGGACTGGTATAATGAAACATTATACGGTTATTGGATAGCGATTGTTTTTACTTTATTTATCATCCTTTTTGATTTTGTTTTAATTTCTCAAAGAAGGAATAAGTCGAAAACTATTAACTAATTATCTTCAACACCATTTCGAATAGAATTTCTCTATATGTCAAGCTAGAACCAGTCATTCCTTTACGACGCATATCATATTCCGAAAGAGTTGTCAGTGCATTCTCTAGTTGAGCTAGAGTGTATTTATTAGCATACTTTTGTTGCTTATCCAGCTGCCACAAGGCAGAGGAAGATGTACCTATTTCTCCTGCTAAATCTTGCAGACTCATTTTGACTCGTTGGCTGAGTTTTATCTGATATAGGGTTTTGAAAAAAGGAAATAGAATTCCTACCAAAAGTTCAAAAGGCCAAGTCTTCTCATTCTTTACATAGAAATCCAATATTTTGAAAATGGTTTTAGCATTTTTTTCTCCCATAGCTGCCGTAAAGTCATATATCGCATAATCCTTCATAATACCAAAACTCTGCTGAATATCTTGCGATGTAATTGGTTTTTCTGGATTATGAGTTATAATCAGTTTTTGAATTTCATTGTGAATTCGCTCTAAATTAGTGCCAGAGTATTCGACAATCGTTTGCACCGCATCCGTTTGTATTGCGTAGCCTGCATTTTTAAACTCTCCTTGAATCCACTTCGGCATATCTTTTTCCTTAAATACTTCAGATTTAAAGACTGTAGCCAGTTTCGTTGGCATTTTTTTATCTAAACTTTTCGTATTTTTAAATGCTAAAACTAAGATAGTAGAGTCTAACGGTTTCTCGATATAGCGATATAGGGGTTCCATTTTTTTAGCGCAGTCTTGTGCTTCTTTGACTACGACTAATTGTCGCGGATTCGCAGTGAATGACATAGGAACGGTCATACACATATCTCTTAGAGAGTTCATTTGTACGTCTCTACCATAAAAAATATTCTGACAAAAGCTGCGCTCACTTTCTTCTAGAGCATTCTCAATTAGTAAATCGACGAGATAATCTATGAAAAAAGGTTCTTCTCCATAAAATATATAGGTGCCTTTAATTTCCTTTTTCTTAAAGCTTTTAACTAAATCTTCTAATGCTGCCATTTAATATGAGCAAATCTAATGCAATTGTTTTTCTATAATTGGATAAATTTCCATCATTTCATCTTTTGAACTTATCTGAATATGAGCCATTCCATAATACAACTCTCGCCTTTGTTTCAGAGCTATGATTTCTTCCTTAGATTTTTCGTGAAGGAGAGGTCTTTTTTGGTCTTGATCTAACCTTTGGATGATAAAATGTATCGGGGTATTAAGATATAGAATCCAACCTTTCTTTTTTAACGTTATAATGTTGTCATTATAACATGGAAGACCTCCGCCACAGCTCACGATAGTCGGCGTGGAATCTAAATTGTCTAACCATTTTTTTTCTAAACTTCTGAAATAAGACTCCCCTTGATTTTGAAAAATTTCATTGATCGGTTTACCTTCTTGTTTTTCTATTTCTGCATCACTATCTAGATGCCTTAAAGATAGCTTGTGAGCTAATTGTTTGGCAAGTGAGGTTTTACCTGCACCCATGAACCCAATGATGAATATATGTTTATTTGATTGAGTCATTTTTTAGTAAAAACTCCATGGTATCCACCCCATCCGCATAGTCCACTAGACTGGGCTTTTGACCGTGACCAAAAGGAATAAAACCTCTCCCTATAACACATTGTAAATCCTCTTTTTTTGCCTCGATATCTTGTAAAAAATCTTCATCTTTATCAAAATATTCATAGTGCAAAACGGAGATAGCGGAGAAAAGAATGTTATCCTCCTTGAGCATAAGAAAATTATTACTGAGATGCGGTATTTTATTTAAGAGTAAAAGCGTTCGCTGATAGTCATAATTATTCATGTATTTGACATGATTGAAAAAATAGTTGTATCGCTCACTGGCTTCGAAGATTCTAGCGAGCTCGAATCCTCTTTCTATCCATAGTTTAGATACGTTTCGGCATCCTAATCCAAAATAGAGGAATATATTATCTATAAGCGAGTCCAATTCCTTAGCACTTATATTATTGTGAACTATCGCCATTGAGGTTCGATTTCTTCGCAGTATATTTTGATATTTGCTGAAATATTGTTCAAAATAATTAAACGCACTGTTAGAACCTGTGGCTATTATTTTGTCGCATTTCCCCATTCTTTCGACTATTTCCAATCGCTGTTTCCATTCTGGGTCTATTTCCACCCATCGATTCAGAATGGTCTGTGTGAGCAAACTATCTTTGGATGATAGCTTGATGTAAACTTTGTCTGCGGCAAAATAGGAACATAAAATATCGTGAAATCCTACGGCTGGTATATTGCCAGCTAGTATAATGCCTACTGAATATTTATTAGAAAGACTATAATTATTTAGCCAATTTTTTAAAGCCGTTACGTTTAAAAATTCGCTGATTATATTATCTAAACTGTGTTTGACAAAGTTAGGCGTGAACCACTGATTTTGGCCTTCAACTCGATATAGAAAATCTTCATCTTGACTTATTTTTATAAGTTCACCTGCCAACTTTTCTAAATGCTTGATTTTAGCTTCCATTATCCTCTTTTAGGAATATTGAAGAACTTAGAAGTAACCAGTGGCACAAAGAAAATGAGTGCAGTCATGAGCGAAAGTATAGTCTCTGCAGTATGGCTAGTCATCGCCTTGATTATATTGCTTTCTGGATAAAAATGTTCGAATACTGAAAAACTCAATTTTAAACCCAAAATGAAAATTACAATAAATGCAGAAGTTTCTAGAAATGGAAATTGATTCATGAGTTTGTTAAAGTATTGTGCGACAAAACGCATGGAAAGAATTCCAATAAACACACCAATAACGACCAATAAAATATTAGGAGTAAAAGCCACTGCTGCAAATACATTGTCAATCGAAAAAGCAATATCCATAAGCTCTACCATCAATACCGTAGTCCAGAATACGCCTAGGTATCTTTCAAGTATTCGGTGAAATGCGCTTTTTTCTACTTCATGAACTTCATCTTCATATTTTTCTTGTTTTCCTTTCCGCCAGTCGTAAACCATATAAAGCAGATATAGACCACCTAATGGTTTTAGCCACCATATTTTAATAATTATTGAAGCAAAAACCAAGGCTAATCCTCTAAAAACATAAGCACCAATAATTCCATATTTAAGTGCCTTGTCTCGCTGATCTTCTCGGAGAGGTCGCACCATGATAGCGAGAACGGTTGCATTATCTAGTGATAATAAACTTTCTATCAAAATCAGATTGAGCACCACCATCAAAGACGGAATCGGCTGAGCTAAAATTTGGTTTATTTCTTCAGTAAACAAGAATATGTAATTAAATGTGAAGAATTAATTATGGTTAGTTGAAATCTAATAAAAGGAGAAATGTATAGGAATGAAACTATGAGACTAGGCCTCAGTGAGAGAGGCACCGGCGTATATTCTGTTCATTCGGGCTATATTGCTCAAAGAAATACCTTTTGGACATTCTGCTTCGCAAGCACCCGTATTGGTGCAGTTGCCAAAACCTTCGTCATCCATTTGAGCGACCATTTTTAGGGCTCTTTCATTCGACTCTACTTTGCCCTGAGGCAATAAATCTAGCTGAGAAATTTTCGCTGAGGTAAAAAGCATAGCAGATGCATTTTTACATGCAGCAACGCAAGCGCCACAGCCAATGCACATGGCAGCTTCAAAAGATAAATCAGCGTCTGTTTTTGGTATTGGGATAGTATTGGCATCTATGGTTCTTCCACTGGTGTTCACATTGACATACCCCCCCGCTTGAATAATTCTATCGAAAGAACTTCTATCTACAACTAAATCCTTTATTACAGGGAATGCTTTAGCCCTCCATGGCTCAATAAATATAGTGTCTCCATCCTTGAACTTACGCATATGGAGCTGACACGTAGTTACTCTATCGTCTGGTCCATGTGGGCGTCCATTGATAAATAAACTGCACATACCACAGATACCTTCTCTACAATCATGATCAAAGGCCACAGGCTCTCCTCCTTCATTGTTGAGTTTTTCATTGAGTACATCCATCATTTCTAGAAATGACATATCGGGCTCTATACCTGATATGGCGTACTCTTTCATTTCTCCTTTAGCAGTTTTATTTGCTTGTCTCCAAATTTTTAATTTAAGATTCATTCCAGACATCTATTTTTTTTCTAATTGTTACAAATATACACTAGAATTTCTATTCCTGTATTCATAAATAGTTATAATTTTTTAGTACTAAAAATTATAAAAATGTTGAAAAGTAAGGGGAATTAGTAGCTTTTTTTGGCTACTTTTACCCTGATGAATTTTTCTTTAGGAAATTTAAAAAAAGTTGAGAATCTGCTCAAGGAGATGGGTTATTTACTTCGGTATGAAAAAGGCAATTTTAATTCAGGTTATTGTCTGCTCAAAGACAAAAAAATTATCATCATCAATAAGTATTTCACAGATGATGTTAAATTTCAAAAGCTAATCGATATTTTACAAATATTTGATATTCAAGACTCGGAAGGGCTTTCAGAGTCATCCTTAAAAATATTGGAAAAGTTGTTTCCCATCAAAGTAACTGAAAATCTGATACCATTTGACGATGGAAAATAAGCTAATCTTTTTAGGGACCGGTACCTCTGTGGGCGTGCCTATGGTAGGTTGTCCCTGTGAAGTATGCCAAAGCGATGATCAAAAAGATAAACGGCTTAGGACGAGCGCTATGATTCAGTTTAAGGATCGAAACTTACTCATAGATATAGGTCCTGATTTCCGAGCTCAAATGTTATTTAATAGCATTACCAGGATAGATGCTGTTTTTTTAACCCATCCTCATAGAGACCATGTGGCAGGTTTTGATGAAATAAGGGCATTGAATTTTTTGTATGAAACCAAGGTAGACCTCTACGCAAATGCTTTTACATGGGATAGTCTCAAAAAGCAGTTTTACTATGCTTTTATGGAATCAGAATACACATCTGTGCCGAAAGTAGAGTATTCAGAAATAAAAAATGCTCCTATTCGATTTCAGGACATTGATATAATCCCAGTTCAAGTGAGCCATGGAAAGATGCCATGCTTGGGTTATAGAATTGGCGATTTAGCCTATATAACAGACGCAAATGCCATAGCAGATAAGGAAATGGAGAAACTTCAGAACCTAGAAGTACTGGTTCTCAATGCACTTCGCAAATACCATCATCCGAGTCATTTTACCTTAGAGGAATCATTGGAAATTGTGGCTAAACTAAAACCGAAAAAGGCTTTCTTCACCCATCTTAGTCATCATATGGGTAAACATGTCGATGTGGAGCGAGAGCTCCCAGAGAATGTTTTTATAGGATACGATGGATTGCAAGTTAGATTTTGATTATAGACCAAAGTGCATATCTATAATTTAGTTTCTGATATAATATCGCCAAGCCCAAAATTTTCTTTTATCTAAATAATCAAAATTAGATTCTTCGCAATAGGCCTCTCTTTCAAATGGAATTCTGAGATAAGCCTGCATATGAGGGTTTCCTTTAATCCGATAATATAAATAGAAACTTAAATAAACAATGTAAAAGGGGAGAACGAACATTTCTAATTGTTGTCTAATATGTATCTTTTCGTGATGAATAATCACCTGACTTTCTTTTGTTGCTAGATTTTTCACTAAGATAAATGGCCATAAAGCCATAGCATTTACAAATTTTCCGGCAAAAAAATTAAGGAAACGAGGTGTTATCAGAATCATAGTTAAAACATAGAAAGAAATCCTTTTAAATGCCCATAGTCTAATACTTCTAATAGACTAGTTATATTTTTTTCACGTCCAGTATTTTCAAGCTCAGTTTGAATTTGTATTTTCATTTCCAAGATCAATTCTTTACTTTTACTATAATCGATATTTTCAATAAATTCCTTCTCCGTTGCTTGATTATTTTCATTATCCAAATCGAAAATAAAATCATTCAGGTCATTGATTTTTCCCTCAAAAAATAGCCTTTTTGCAAGTTTTTTTATATCAGCAGTAATGGATTCTGTTCTTAAATCTATATTCGAAGAATTTCCTTCCAATCGGATTAAAGCCATCCGTATGATTTCCTTAAGCATGGTTGAAATTTATCTTTTTTTAGAGGTATAAGCGGTAATCGGTATGATCATTTCTTCAAGTGAAATCCCTCCATGCTGGAAAGAATCTTTGAAGAAGTTGACAAATTGATTGTAGTTGTTTTGATAAATTAAGTAAACATCTTCCTTAGCAAAAATATAAGAGGTACTCATATTTGCCTGTGGCAATCCTGCTTCTTCTGGTTTCCGAATGGCAAAAACATCTTTTTCGTTAAATTGAAGATTTTTTCCTGCCTTGTATCGAATATTAGAAGTAGTTAGTCTATCTCCAACGCATTTTGATGGCTTTAATACTTGGGTAGTGCCATGGTCTGTCGTTATTATTATATTGACATCCTTCGTTTGAAGTTTTTTGATAAGCGAAAATAAACTAGAATGTTCAAACCAAGATACAGTAAGAGATCGGAATGCTTTTTCATCTTTGGCTAATTCTTTCATAACCTCCATTTCTGTTCGAGAATGAGAAATCATATCCACAAAGTTGTAAACTATTGCATTGAACTGATTGTGCATTAGATTAGCGAAGTCTTTGGTCAATTGATTGCCATCTTCCATATGCACGATTTTAGAATAGCTATGCTTAATTGGGTTCTTGAAAATTTTTGAAAGTTGATTTGTCAATAAATCTTTTTCGAACAAATTTTTCCCACCGTCCTCGTCATCGTTTTTCCAAAATTGTGGTAATTGTTTAGAAATTTCAAGTGGAGTCATACCAGAGAAAATCGAATTTCGACTATACTGTGTAGCGGTTGGCAAAATACTAAAGAAAGCATCCTCATCGACTCTGTCGAATAATTCATCAAAATAGGGTTGTATCATTTTCCATTGATCATAGCGCAGATTGTCAATGAGAATAAAAAATGTTGGTTTTTCTTGTTGTATAAAAGGATAGACTTTTTTTCTAAATAGGGTGTGAGATAGGGTAGGGGTATCCGAGCTCATTGGATATTTCATCCAGTCGTAATAGTGTTTAATAACAAATTTATTAAACTCTACATTCGCCTCTTTCTTTTGCATTTCCATGATATGAAACATCTCATCGGATTTTGCATTGTCTAATTCCAACTCCCAGTATACAAGATTTTTATATAACTCTATCCATTCATTATAATCCGATACAGATTGAATGGTCATGAATAATTTTTGAAACTCTTGT
This sequence comes from Sphingobacteriales bacterium, assembly GCA_021297855.1. Taxonomy (GTDB): domain Bacteria; phylum Bacteroidota; class Bacteroidia; order Chitinophagales; family JADJOU01; genus CHPMRC01. Next base: position 8,105 of record JAJTHM010000134.1, read on the forward strand.
TGATAAGCTTGTGAAGTTTTTTGTGTGACAAGCCGCTTATTATCTATGAGTTTTTTTAAGGTCAGAATTATTTGCTGCGGTTTTACTGGTTTAATCAGATAGTCTGCAATTTGTGAGCCAATAGCCTCCTCCATGAGGTCCTCCTCTTCATTTTTAGTGATGAGAACTATTGGAATGGAATTCTTTATTTTTTTCATTTCCTGTAGCGTTTCGAGTCCACTGAGTCCAGGCATTGATTCGTCGAGGAAGACTACATCAAAATTATCTTCTTGAAATTGATCGAGGGCATCTTGACCATTCGAAACAGCTAAGACCTGATAGCCTCGATCCTCTAAATAGGTAATATGTGATTTTAAAAAATCAACCTCATCATCAGCCCATAAGATTCTTATTTTGTCCATTTAAATACATTAATCAAAAAAAAATATCCTGCGAGGATAGTGAAATATCAACGCAGGATATGGGTTTGTAGTATGTGAAAAAAGTTATAAACCTGCTTCTATGGCATAATTAACCTTAATTTTTATTCTTAAATCTTTTGAAGTTGCTTTGCGTAAAGTACCTGAAACGGTATAATAAAAGGTATTAGCAGTTTTTGCATATTCCTTCACATCTATGGTTTGGTTCACTGGGACATTTAGTATTGTAGCATAAGTATCTGGATTGCTAGCCAAGGTAGCAATTTCTACAGGCGTCATGTTGGCATTGCTATAAAAACTGACAACGCAGCTTTGAATATTTGCAAAGTTATTAGAAGAATCGGCATTTAAAATGGTAAGTTCTGCGGAATTTAATTTAAAACTTTTAATATTTTCTTGACTAAGATTTACATTTTCAGCTTTTAAAATACTATCTAAGTTCATTTTGAAACTTTCTGATTTGGCATAGGTGAGTGCTGAACCTGATGCTGGAATAATTAACTCAACGGTATCATTTACCATGTTGAATTTGGCCTTTGCAAGCTCTTTGAGTTTATCACAACTAAATATTAAACCTAAAATGGTAAGAGTTAAAAGAGTTTTTCTCATATAATAAAATTTTATATTTAATTGCGAAGTTAAGCTAATTTTATTTAATTGCAACTTAAACCTAAATAAAAAAGGCCCCCAATAAGGAGGCCTTTGTCTTATAAAAATTGGAAAATCAATTATTTACTACCAAGCTCTGATCTAAAGAACCCTATTACAGTTACATCCTTATCCGTTTCTTTAATTACTTGTTCGATGGTTTTTTTGTTATCCTTAATGAACTCTTGCTTTAGTAGCGTGAATTCCTTGTAGAATTTGTTCAATGCTCCTTCGGCTATTTTATCAAGAATATTTTCAGGCTTACCTTCTTCAATTGCCTTTTCTCTAGCGATTGCCTTTTCTCTTTCTTTTTGCTCCTCCGTTACAGAGGTCTCATCCACCGCTACTGGCTTCATAGCAGTGATTTGCATGGCCAAGGATTTGCCGAGATCAGCGATTTCACTACTTGCTTTGCTCAAAGCGATTATGGCGCCAGAACGATTATTGTGATTGTAGAAACAAACCTGTGATCCTTCTATAGCTGCAAAGTTTTGTATAGAAATATTTTCTCCTATAACGCCCACTTTTTCAGCGATTCGTTCTTGTACAGAAACCCCACCTAAATCTGCTGCTAACAAGGCTTCGGTAGAGGTTATTTTGCCATTGATGGCCACATCTACTATTGAATTAGTAAACTCTATAAAGCCTTCATTTTTAGAAACAAAATCTGTCTCACAACCTAATTGGAGAATAACTCCAAAATTGTTATTCGCATTTGTTTTAATTATTATACATCCTTCATTGGCATCTCTGCCAGCTCTTAATTCTGCTACCTTTGCCCCTTTTTTTCTAAGGTAATCAATGGCTGCATCCATATTGCCACTGGCTTCTTCTAGGGCTTTTTTACAATCCATCATTCCTGCCCCTGTGACATCTCTTAATTTTTTTACATCAGCTGCACTTATTGCACTCATATTCATTGTTTTTTAGTTTATTTATAATTAATTTTAGTATATAGAAAAGAGATATGGCAGTTTATTATTAAACAACCATATCTCCTTCACGCATTTATATGTTTTTTAGTCTTCTGTAGGAGTAACTTCTGCAGCTACCTCTGATGCGGACTCTGTGGTAGTAGTATCTGTAACAACTTCTAACTCAGTATCTGGAGCTGCCTCTGAAGCGGACTCCTCTTTGCTAATAGCTTTTTCCTTCTTACCTTCATTGATACACGCTGCCAAATAGGTAGTTATGTATTCTATAGACTTGGAACTGTCGTCATTTGAAGGAATAGCGAAGTTTATTTTATTTGGATCTGAGTTGGTATCCACCATCCCTAGAGTCGTAATACTTAATTTTTTACATTCTGTAATAGCAATATCTTCATGAAGAATATCAACAACGAAAACTGCATTGGGTATTCTATTTAAGTTGGCAATACCACCCAATACTTTCTCCAATTTATCCTTCTGTCTAGAAAGCATTAGTCGTTCTTTCTTGGTAATATTCTTTACCGTACCATCCTTGAACATTTTGTCAATGCTTTGCATTTTTCTTACGGATTTTCTGATAGTAGCAAAGTTTGTCAACATACCACCTAACCATCTTTCCGTTACAAAAGGCATTTCGCAGCTCATAGCTGCTTTTTTCACGATATCTTTTGCTTGTTTTTTTGTGGCAACGAATAAAATAATCTTATCATTCTTTGCCATATTTCTCAATACATTTCCAGCTTCTTCTAGTTTAGAAGCCGTTTTGTTCAAGTCAATTACATGAATTCCCTTCTTCTCAGCAAAGATGTAAGGAAGCATTTTTGGATTCCATTTCTTTCTCAAGTGTCCAAAGTGAACGCCTGCTTCTAACATTGCCTTTTGATCTATTGATGCCATCTATATCTTTTTTCTTTAGTTTTATAAATTTATTCCAAAATTCTATCCAGCGATTAACGCTTACTATATTGTTCTTTCTTACGAGCTTTTCTAAGCCCAGTTTTCTTGCGCTCTACTACTCTTGCATCTCTTGTCATCAATCTCTCCGCTCTCAAGGCTGGTTTGTTCTCAGGGTTATCTTGTACCAAGGCTCTCGCTATACCGAGGGTGATAGCATCTGTTTGCCCCTTAATACCTCCGCCACATACATTGACGTTTACATCAAATGTTTCCGCCATTTCTAATATTCTTAGAGGCTTTAGAAGTGCATCTTGCATAAACTGAAGTGGAAAATAGTCTTTTAAATCTTTACCATTAATGGTTATTTTACCTGAACCCTTGGTGATAAAAACTCGCGCTACAGAAGCTTTTCTTCTGCCTACGGTTATTGTATTTTTCTTTGTTGCCATTTTTATATGAATGATAATTTATGATATAATGGATTAGGTTAATTTGTATATAACTGGCTTTTGGGCAGCATGAGGGTGATCTGTACCTTCGAATAAATGTAGTTTTCCAAACATTTGTTTGCCAAGTGGACTTTTTGGAAGCATACCTTTTACTGCAGTTTCTATCATCGATTTTGGATTTTTTATATTTAAATCCTTTGCAATAATAGACTTCTGCCCACCTGGATAGCCAGAATATCTCAAATATTCCTTTTGACTCCACTTATTACCAGTTAGATGTATTTTACCGCAATTTAGGATAATTACATTATCACCTGCGTCATCATTGGGCGTGAATGATGGCTTATGTTTGCCTCTCAAAATACTCGCTACTTTTGTACATAATCTACCAAGGGTTTGTCCTTGAGCATCTATAATATACCAGCTCTTTTGGTGCTCTCTTTTACTTACAAATCGTGTCTTATAACTTAATTGATCCACTTTTTTAAATTTTAGTGTTACTAATTTTTTTAGGATTGCAAATATAGATAATAAATTTTATAAAACAATAATATTTTTTTAAAGTGAACTATTTTGACATTGATAATCAGCGCATTTATGGTCATAAAATATTATTTCCAGTAAGATTTTGCAAAAAAAACACATAGATTTTTAAATTAATAGTATATTTGTATTAAGGTTTTCCCGATGAAAGTCGGGATTAGTTTTGTTTTCATAGTATTTTGGAGCTTGGTAATTTACCAAGCTCCTTTTTTTATAGTCACTTAACGATTTAAAAGACCCACTCTCATAGCCAAGTGCTTATCTTCGCACCCTTATGAGATTACTACTTTCTTTATTATTATTGATTAGTTATGGACTTTATGCTCAGGAAAAGTTTTCTGTCAATGGTCTAGTGCTGGATGAGCGTCAAAAACCTATTCTATTAGCCAACGTTAAGGTATTATCGAATGGTAAATTTCTCACAGGTACAAAAACAAACAAAAACGGTGAATTTAGTTTACCATTAGTCTCCGGCACTTATAGTATAGAGACTAGCTTTATTGGATATAAAGCCAGCACGACGAGTATTATAGTAACGAATAAAGATTTAGTCCTACCCAATATTATTTTAAAATCGAATGTTTCTAAACTGACGGAAGTATTAGTGTCTGGAAATAAAAGTACCAAGGCTTCGGCTATCGATAAGAAAGAATATAGTCCCTCCCAATTACTAAATGCTCAAAATGCCTCTGCCGCAGAGCTTATCAATACACTGCCATCTATCAATATGGGAAATGATGGCGGTAATGTTTCTTTTAGAGGGGATGAAAATGTAGCGGTGATGATCAATGGAAAGATGTCTTCCTTAACAGGTCAAAATTTGAGCCAAATTCCAGCGACATCTATTGAGAAGATAGAAATCATTTCAGTCCCTAACTCTAAATATAATAGCGAAGGTTCTGCGGGTATTATTAATATAGTACTGAAGAATGCCAATGCAAACTTCAATGGTGGCTATGTGCTAGGAAGTATAGGGAATAATAATAAATATAATGGGCAAGTGGGATATAATTTTTCACGAGGTAAATGGGCCATTTCATCATCTTATAATTTTACCTATAATGAGTTTTTGAGCTGCGGCTGGTCTAATAGAGAATACTTTTTGAACCCAGAGCTCAATTCGTATAGACACACAAGTGATGGGGAACGAACCAAGCGATTGCATGCACTGCGACTTGGTATAGATTATGAACTAGATAAGCGAAATTTAATCTCCGTCATGGCTAATATAAGTAAGGACTGGGGAAGTGGATATTCACTAGATAAAGACACATTTAGAACCAATACAAAAGCATTGTATTCTATTTGGAATCTAGATAATCAGGATAAGGATATCAATACACTTTATGATTTTAACCTATCCTATCAGCACTGGATGCCCAATATGAAGGATAAATGGACACTTGAGTTTTCACGGTCTGATAATATGAATGATAAAGTCAATAATTTCAATAGGAATTATGTTTTTGACATAGGTGCACCAAACGTATTTACTACAAACTATAGTGTCGAAAATATACAACGAAGACCTATCACCGCTATACAGATGGATTATATCATGCATATAAACTCCAATCATCAGTTTGAAACTGGACTCAGACTAGCGAATAGAGATTTTCAGTTTGCCAATGATTATAAAGAATTTGAAGTTTTAGTTCCAAAATGGACGAATGATTTTCGTTTCAAAGAAAATGTCATGAGTGGCTATGGATTATGGAGCAGCCAATGGTCAGAAAAGCTCAATTCAAAAATAGGATTGCGTTTAGAGCAGACCAATACAGAGAGTTTTAACATCGACTCATCCCTTTTTCAGAATAATTACTTCAATGCATTTCCATCGGCTATGCTTCGGTATCAGTTGGCGAAAAGCCAGTTTATAAGCAGCTCTTACAGTATGCGTATCAATAGGCCTGGACCTGGAATGCTCAATCCGCTGCAAGACGTATCGGATCCTATCAGTAAACGATTGGGAAATCCGAAGCTACAACCAGAAATCATCAACTCCTATGAGCTGGGTTATGGAAACGATGTATCTAAAGCGCTTTCATTTTCTACCAGTTTATATTATAAAGTCTCCAATAATGCCATCACGCGTTTTCTGACCACCAATCCTGATGGGACTATATTCGTAACCATAGATAATATCGGAAAATCGACGTTTTCGGGCTGGGAATGGATAGCAAATTATAAACTGAATAAACAGGTGAGCTTTAACTTTAGTTCAAATCTATCCTTTAATACCTTGAGCTATACTACACAGAACGCAGTCTATGAAAGAGATTATATCAATTGGCAGGCACGGGGTATCTTGAATATTAAACTACCTTGGGAAATAGAAGGACAGGTCATCGGTTTTTATAAATCACCCTTCGAATCACCGCAGGGCACTATTCATTTTATGAGCAATGTAGATTTATCACTCCGCAAAAAACTTTTCAATCAAAAAGCGAATATTATCCTCACTGTCTTCGATATATTCAATGATACTAAGTTTAGGCTGAATAATGCGGATGTTGATTTCTTCAATGAATTTGAAAGAAAGCGAGAGACACGCTATTTTACGCTCAGTTTTCGCTACAATTTCGGTTCAGAAAATACGAATAAGAAGCCAAAAATTGAAAAGCCAGAACCTAGAGAGGGCGGTGGAGAAGGCGGTATGTAGGTAGTGGGCAGTAGTCTGTAGTCAGTCGTAGCGGGCGGTAATTAGTTTATAGTGAATAGTCGCAGTGTCACTTAAAACTTAAAACTAAGCACTTATTAATCGTTTAGATATTTAGTGATACTATAATTTCTAAGCTGCATATCTGACGTGCTTTGCGTGAAAGTATTTTTGCACTTGCTTTTTATTTTTCTTTCTTTCTTTCATAAATGATTCTACATTTTCTCGCATCT
>JAJTHM010000080.1 GCA_021297855.1 Sphingobacteriales bacterium
AGATGCGAGAAAATGTAGAATCATTTATGAAAGAAAGAAAGAAAAATAAAAAGCAAGTGCAAAAATACTTTCACGCAAAGCACGTCAGATATGCAGCTTAGAAATTATAGTATCACTAAATATCTAAACGATTAATAAGTGAAGCTTTGTGTCCGCCTCAGGCGGATTCAGTGCTGGCAGACAGTTTAGTGCTTCGAAATCCGCTTCTTCGTCAAGCGCTAAAACGGTAATATCATATGAACTCGAGACAAACATTCAAAGTCCTATTAACAAGTCTAATTTTATTTTGTTTAATTAGTTGTAAATCTGACTTGGGGTTTGAATTTACAGGAACTCATGGGAATATTAAAATTTATGAATTTAAATGCTCTAACGATGAACTAGTAAGTAAAGTTGATATTTTTCTTCAAAACAATCCTCAAATCTATGACAATGTTATCGAAGATTATGGTTGGGTTTTTATAAAAATCTCATATACTAAAGACAGATTAGGTTTTGAAATTAGTGGCAAATCACATATTTCTTTGATTGAAGCAGGAAAAGAAGGTGAAGTTCTAAGATACAACCGAGATTTAAGCCAGAAAGAAAGAGAATATTATATCAAAATATTTGAAACAAATTTAATAAACAAATTAGATAGTATAAAACCACATAATGAAACTATTCTAAAATCCCCATTTATTCTTGAGTTAAACAAAATTGATACAACTGAAAGTCCGTATTATATGTTTGCTATAGATACTTTTTTAAAATACCCCCTTCCCAAAGAATTTAAAAATATAGACAAATCATACTTCCAAGATTTAGTATTTATATATTCAAAGCAAAAAATCGGAAACAAAAAGTTTTGGATAAATCAACATTTTGATATATTTCGTATCAATAATGAATATAGTGGATACATAAAAGACAGTATATATATTACAAAGTATTACAGAGATATTGGCTCACCAAAAAAATTAAGTCCAATATTTAACGACTCAAGTTGGAAATCATTTATCAAAAGCTCTGAGATGAATAAAAGGTTAGCTATGTATCAAAACTATAGAGCCGAAAAAGTTAAAAATAAATATGCCGAAACCGATGTATACGAAACTTACAATATAGAAAGATGGATGAACAATCTTATAAAATAGATACGACAGCTATCTGTCGGTTGGCATAAGGCAAAACCCTTCGCCAACACCTCCTCCGTTCTGCGCCTTCACCATTGTAGAAACTTGCCTTTGACCAACCTAACATCGCTATTTTATACTTTCCATTTAGTTGATGGCCGACATTCATCATTCCTATTGTATTATTGGGACACTTGGTTTGCATTCGGCAATTATTGAAATATAAAGCGGCAATACGGACATTAGCTAATAGTGAAACCTAACTACTGATTCCGTTTGGATCTAATTTCAGAATATTCAAAAACTAGACCTTCACCAAAAACACAGGGCAGGCTGCATGTCTCAAAACATCCTCGGCTATGCTGCCCATAAGGAGTCTTTTAAGGCCTGTTCTGCCATGGGTACCCATTACGATAATATCTATCTGCTTTTCTTTGACGACTTCATTGATTTCATCTGTCATGCTCATGAGGAAAGAATGGTGGGTTTCAAATGTTCGTGTCGGGAATTTTGCTTTAAATTCCACAGCCATATCATCCAATTGTTTCTTAGCCATATCCCTAAGTTCTTGGTCAGCTTCAAAACTCACAGCCGCATCAGGACCCTGTACAGGAGAGATCAAGACACTATGGTGGAAAAGGACTATATGACCATGTTGTTCAGATAATTTTACGGCCAATTCTATAATTTTAGAACTATTATCAGAAAAGTCCACAGGACAAAGCACATTTTTAAAAGTCATATCATAAAAAATTTAGTAATGCAAATCTACAAAAATAATATGATGTAAACGTTAACAAAATAATGCTATGTGATTTCTGTCACACTATTTGTACATCAATAAAAAAACAGATATTTAAATTGATTAATAATAACTTTACCATCAAATATTATTCTTATGCTAAAGATAGCTGCCCCTTTCAATCTCCAACAATGGATAGAAGAGAATAGAAACTTGCTAAAACCGCCTGTAGGAAATAAAAACTTATATATAGAGAGCGGTGACTACATAGTCATGATAGTAGGTGGCCCGAATGCGAGGAAAGACTTTCATTTTAATGAAACCGAAGAGCTTTTCTTCCAGCTAGAAGGAGACATTCAAGTCAATGTGCAAATGCAAGGCAAGGTGGTCGAATATATAATTAAAGAAGGTGAGATGTTTCTCCTACCAGCCAATATCCCACACAGTCCTATACGCCCTGCCAATACCGTCGGATTGGTCATAGAGAGAAAACGCTCGACGGATATGAGCGATGGTTTGTTTTGGTACTGTGAGAAGTGCAATAATCCTTTAAAATCATATCGGTTCTATCTCGAGAATATCGAAAAGGATTTTTTCCCTCGCTTTAGAGAATTTTATGGAAGCGAAGAGATGCGAACCTGCACCAAATGCGGGCATGTGATGGAAACGGATTCGAGATTTGTGTAGAATTGTTTGAATTCTAAATGGTTTTTAAAATGGTAGCGAAATAGGACATCCCTTTTTTTGACAAAGCATTCCATCTTTTTATATGAGCCTAGATACCAACTCACTCCTTATAGAAGCAGACCAACTCTGGCAAAATGCTTTAGCAGAAAATCCGAGTTTAAAAGATAAGATTTACTCTGATTTTAGAGATAAAAATAATAGACAAGTCATTGACTTGGTTCAGGAAGGCGGAGGAATGCTAGGCATTGCATTGGTCGGCTATACCTATATTTTAGAAAAAGCTGGACTCCGAATTTCGAGTTATGCAGGAGCATCAGCTGGAGCCATAAACGCTGCCTATTTAGCAGCGATTCCCGATTCCATTTATGATCATGAAGGTAGATTTAAATCCTTAGAGACACTGAAAATATTGGCTAGTACCGATATGGCTTCATTTATGGATGGGAATAAATTAATCAAATTTATTCCCCGAAATTCAATGAACGATTATGGCATGTCTAAGCGATTCTATTTTTTTCTCACTCTTTTTTTTGGTGTTTTTCTTGGCTTTAATTTATTGTTTTTCTATTTAACCACTCAAATAAATACATGGTTAAACATTACATACCCAATGGTTGTTACCTGGATTTTTGGAACCTTAGGGGGCATATTGACCATCTATTTATTTTACAAAACACTGCGCTGGATTCTTGGCTCAAAACTAGGTCTCAATAGAGGTGAAATATTTTATGAATGGATGAAATCAAATCTTAAAACAAATGACAAGCCCATACATTTTGAAAATATAGAAGGATTCCATCTAGGTCAACCATCCGAGATTAAATCGCGCAGATTGGTTCTCATCACAGCATCTTTGGGCGGCAAAAAATTGGTCAAATTGCCAGAGGAAGCCTTGGACTATTTTGATGAAGCGGAAAAGACACACCCCGCTGAATATGTGCGAGCCTCCATGTCTATTCCATTCTTTTTTGACATTTACTCTCCAATTAAACCCAGCAATCCTTTTGCTCCAGAGCAATTTGTCGATGGGGGTTTACTATCGAACTTTCCAATAAGAGAGCTCAATAATAAATCCTTAATCTGCCCTCGCTTCCCCACTTTTGGTGTCAAACTAGGATTAGAAAATCTACCTCTCGATGAAAAGAAAAAAAGTAAACCATTAATTTTTCACTATGTAGGCAATCTGCTCAGCACACTTCGGTCCTTTTATGACATTGAATTTCAAAAAGATAATTCCGAGGTATCTATGCTGATTGGGTTTGTTGACACCAGAGATCCAGACTATGATAACAAAGAAATTAATTGGCTCCAATTTGATTTATCTGACCGAGCTAAGAAAGTTCTATTTATGAACGGAGTGAAAGCTGCAATAGAATTTCTCAAAAATTTTGATTGGGAAGCGTATAAGATCAAACGCTGTAAATAATTATTCACGTTAAACATAGCATCATGAAAATTTCCAACCACAAACTAGTTGCCGAGGGCAATGAGAAAATTTTTCACAACCGAAAAAGCCCCAATTTTAAAGACTATCAAACGGCTGATGGTAAGCCCAAAGATCTTATTATTCACTACACAGCAGCTGGACTATCATCGACCTTGAATACATTTGAAACAAATGGTGGCACATCCGCTCACCTTGTTATAGATAGAAATGGTGACATTTATCAGATGGTTTCTTTTAATAAACAGGCTTTTCACGCAGGGTATAGCGCATGGGATGGACTAGTCGCCTTCAACAACCGCGCTATTGGTATCGAATTGATCAACTTTGGATTTGACATAGCCAAAGCGAATGGAGCAAGTGATATTGTATCCTTAAAACATAAACATAAATTCATTCCTCAGTCGCAGTGGCAAATATACCCTAAAGCCCAGATGGACTCCCTCAAAACAGTGACTAAGTTATTTCTAGAAACCTATAACCTCCAAAAAATTCTGGGACATGATGATATCTCTGCTGGAAGAAAACAAGACCCAGGGCCTGCCTTTAATTGGGATGATTATCGCACCTCACTTTTTGGTTCATCTAACAATATTGGCAAAATATTCAAAACCAATACCGCAGGAGTCAATCTGCGAAAAAGTGATTCCTCCAATTCAGAGAGTTTGAAAAAACTTACTCTCGGCTATGAGGTAGGACTGATCGAAACCTGGAACAACTGGTCTCGCGTCTATCTCTGCAATGAAGCTTCGGAAGTGGTTTTCAAAGGAGATAACGGCAAACAACAGAATAAGAAAATCATGGGATGGATTCGCAGTGATTTGATTAGTTTGAAGTAGTGAATTTTTTATCTATTTTTATGCGTATATCATGACAAAAATACAAATTTAGATAAAGATAAATAAACATTAAACGCAACTCTAATTATTTGTTTTTCTATTGCTTGAAAAAATAGTAGAATTAGAAAAAATGTTTTACTATTGCGTATATACAAGCGATATGTGTAACCTTTAGTAACCTTACTCAACTAACAAAACAAAAAAATGAGTGATTTTAGTACTTCTATTATAGCTAAAGATAAATGCGAAAACAGCGAAGCAAAATCTGAAGAAATCAAACAATGGTTGGTGTCTAAAGATATAATCAAGCCGAACCTTACTGATTGCACTTTAAGTGAAAATTTAGGATACGCTATATCTGATGGAGCGAAAAAAATAACTGAATATCCTGAATACTTGCCTTTCGACTTAAGAACAAATGGATTAGAAATTACAACAGAAGAACAAGACTTTACTTCTGGTGAAGATATAGATATTGAAGTTGTGTGCAAAAAATGTAATCAAGAATCTGAAATACCTGATTGGGAATATATTGACGAAACCGAAAAATTCGCTTGTCCAAGCTGCAACGAGCAATATCCTATAAACGATTTAATGGGAGAAACGGTAGTTTATAAATCAAATTTGGGTTTTACATTTTGGAACACGTCAGATTTTACAAAAGAGTTTCTTGACGAGTTTCAACAAAAATTAGGAACTGAAATTATATTAATAAATCAGAGAATATAAAAACAGGCTACACATATCTGTCGGTTCGGCATAAGGCGAGGTTCAGTTTATAATCGAAGATTAGGAATTTGAATTATCTTTGGTTTTAAATCGAAGTGTCGGCTTTCAAAACTCGCACTTCTTATAGCTGCCGAAACGTTATGACGGACAGCTAGAGAACGAAAAAGAGCCCTTGTATTTATAAAAATGTAGCCATTTAGTGAAACTTTTGTACCTTTGTATCAAATATGCAAAAAGTACGAACTGTTGTTTATTATAAAGATTATTTCTTTAATTTTTACGAAGAACAAAGTCTTAAGGTTAAGAAGAAGTTAATTTGGACAATTGATCTTATTGAACAAATGGAACAAATTCCTAAAGAGTATTTTAAACATATAGAAGGAACTGACGGCTTGTTTGAAATTAGGGTGCAACAAGGAAATGATATCTTTAGGATTTTCTCATTCTTCGACGAAGGTAAACTGATAGTCGTAGCAAATGGATTTCAAAAAAAGTCTCAAAAAACACCAAAACAAGAAATAGAAAGAGCACTCAAAATTAAAAAAGAATATGAATCGGAAAAATAAGAACATTATGACCCACGAAGATTTTAAAGAAAAAAACTTCGGCAAATTAGGAACAACAAAAAGAGATGAGCTTGAAGCTGGCTTTGAGGAGTTTAAAGTCGGAGCTATGCTATTAGAAGCAAGACACCAAAAAGGTATGACTCAGGAAGAGCTTGCAAAAAAAGTGGGTACAACAAAATCCTATATATCAAAACTTGAAAACAATTTTAAAGAAGCAAGGATTTCCACTCTTCAAAAAATAGTTGAACTTGGTTTTGGTGGAAAACTTGAATTAAAACTAGTACTCTAAAATCAACGCTACCCTTCATAACTGGCAGTTTGTAACTTCGTCAGTGTGATAGTAAATCTTAGATTTAAAAGATAAAAACTAACCCCAGCATCAGCCTCTCTATTGTTCGGCCATTATGAAGTTGTACAACTAATCAATTTTATGCTGACCTCTCAGCCGCTACCTATTCTTTAGTTATCTTAATTTGATAAGTCTTTATATTAGTCACAACCATCAGCATATAGTTTCCATTGGCTAAAGCAGAAATATCTAATTTTTGATTGATTGAGTTGTCTAATTTTTGAATTAAGACTTCCCTGCCACCTATATCATATACCTTCGCTAGTTCACCGCGCTCAGAATTAGTCAAAACTATATTTAATTCTGTTTTTGCAGGATTCGGATAAACTTGAATATTCGATGAAGCCTCATTCGAAATAGCCGAACCCGCTTTTAGTATCACCACCATTGTCAAAGTATCATGACCGCATTGATTTGATGAGATCAATCGCATATAATAGGTGCCATACTGCTTATAATTATGTTTTGGCTGGAACAAATTACTTGAATCTCCATCGCCAAAAAACCATCGGTAAGCATAAGCATCAGTGGATGAATTTTTAAACAAAACCTCCTTATCGCTTATGATTCCGTTGCCGATAGATTTCGGCAGAGAAAAAGTATTGACTAATACATTATGTAATGCGTATCCACAATGGTTACTAGCTTTAGCTATATATTGTGTTTTTACATAAGGCTGAACAGTCACGCTATTGCTAGGGGGATAACCCAGCCAGGTCACGGAGCCATTGGAAACAGTATTAAGTACCAAAGGACTGCCAGGACAAATTGTGGTGTCTCTACTTCCGGTTATCGTAGGTTTAAACTGAATAGTCACTCGTATAGAATCTCTATAAACACCGCATCGATTGGTGGCTTTAGCATAATAAGTAGTTGGGGCATTTGCATTGATATAATAAATGGCATTTGTATTTATACCCTGTGGCATCCAGTTTATCATAATACCATTGGCCTTATTAAGTTGGACTAGTGTTCCTAAACAGGCAGCAGTATCCTTCTTCAACTGAAGATTTAAAGCCGTATCTACACGAACAACTATAGTATCTCTAGCTATTCCACAACTATTAGCAGCTTGCAGCGTGTAGAGCGTTTTATTTACTGGCGCCACCATTACCGTGCTGGCGTTCGTGGCTAACTCAGTCCAATACAAATTGCCATTGGAGGTAGCGTTTAATTGAACAGACTGACCACGACATAGTGCTGTATCTGAACTGGCAGAAATATTAGGGATAGTCGCTTCCACCTTTATTAAAATAGAATCTCGCGAAGAGCCACAGTTATTCTGAGACTCTGCAAAATATTTGGTTGTAGAAGAAGGTGTTATTGTATTGGTAGAGCCAGAGGCGCCATTTGGCCACCAAGTAATAGTATGCGATGAGCTCGCGATTAAGGTATTCGTGCTCCCTGCGCAGACTGTCATGCTATCTCCAGTCACTGAAATACTAGGTTTATAATGCACCTGAACCAGGATCGTATCTCGTTTGACGCCGCAAGCATTGCTAGCCTGCACTAGATAGCTTGTTTGCACTGTTGGATTCACAATGACTACTGTATCTGAAATGCCGAGACTAGACCAGAAAGGGGTTACACTAGATTGTGCTTTCAGTCGAATATTCGTTCCACTGCAAACCAGCGTATCATTGGAAGCGGTAAGATTTGGAATGTTCAAGATATTAATACGAACTGTATCGCGCTTCATGCCACAGCTGGCATTGACTTCTACATAGTAGATGGAATTGCTAGTAGGACTGACGGAGATAGTATTTCCAACCACATTCATCGGAAACCATGTTATCGGAAAATTGGAAGACGCTGACAGTAAAATGGAGCTCCCCTGACATATACTGGTGTCTGTTCGCGCAGTCAAACTTGGGGTATCGACTATTGTAACATTGATAGTATCTCTTGCTGTGCCGCAGCTATTAATTATCTCTATAGGATAGTTCGTCGTATTACTTGGTGAAACCAAAATAGCGGTATCTAAAATACCCTGATTTTTCCAGAATGGAGTTGAACTCCCCTTTGCTTTCAAGCGCACAGAAAGGCCTTTACAAATTGTCGTATCATTTCCCACAAAATTAAATGCAGGATTTAGAAGGGCTGTAATAGTTGTAGTATCTTTATATTCACCACAAACATTAAAGGCCGAATAAATATAGTTTGTCGTAGCTGATGGAGACACGGTTCGTGTAGCTGTCGATACCCCGCCAGTGGCCCAATAAATAGAATCTATATCATTTCCAGAAGGTGTCAAGGCAATACTACTTCCACTGCAATTAAACGTGTCTAAATTTTTCAGCGCAATAGGTTGTTGAATCTTGGCGCTAACTTTGACTCTGGAACTTCTGCAATCATCTTCTTTTACTTCCCAGTTATAAAAATAATAATAAGCCCCAGGAGCTGTAGTCGACAAACTATGTCCTTTTATTTTAATTAATCCACTCGCATCGGTATATGGATAAGTGGCGCCTGCTGTGTTTCTATAAAGAGCGGCTGAAGAATCTTTATGTATTCCCAATCTCAGATCGGTACCCATAGGTATATTAAAGTTGAGCGTCACGGTCTGTGTTCCTGCATTAACTAGAATAATGGTATCACGTATCACCGCACCCAATCTATCCAACAACTGAAATCTTCGAGACTTGGTAGAATTAGCGCGAACTTTGACAGAAGTCAATCTGCAAGGTCTGAGTGCATCAAAAATCATATAGGCAGGCGGTATAGCTGTATGATAGCCCCCCACGCCTATGTTGGTATCTAATGGTCCAAAATTTCTTACAGGATTGACAAGGGTAGATTGTACGTAATAATCTCTACTAACAGCTAGGGAAGGAGTGATAAAATTTGTTCCTGTAAATAAAATCGTATTGGAATTCAAAGAATCAAACCAATCGATATTACCAGTGCCTGAAGCAGTAAATGAAACGGTACTATTACTGCATCGCTTTTTCAATGTATCAGTCACGATGGGTTTAGCTGGTTTATTGACACTGATGTAGGCCGTTTTCAAGAATGTATCAGAACCAAAGGCATTGGTAGCTATCAGTCGCACATCAAAGACTCCACTATTCGAGTAGGTATAAGTAGGATTTTGAAGCGTTGAAGTCCCTCCGTCTCCAAATGTCCAATTCCATGCGGTTGGTGCATTATATGATTCATCCTTAAAGTCTATTTTCCCTGTACAGCTCGACAAGGTATTCACCGAAAATCGCACACTAGGTTTTGCATTAGGAGTAGTACACTGCCACTTCAATTCAAATCCACGACCAGTAGCTGCGGGGTCTGACAACATATTTATAGTAGCGGAACTACCTGAAGTATATGGCGTAGTAGCTGGTCTATTGGTATTGCAAAATCTTCCTAAACTTGGAGCAGCGGTTGAAGTTCCGTTGTGCAATTGGACATAATCATAATTGCAGACTCCAGCACTAGTGCCTGGTTCGACATCAAAATCTAGAAATCGCAATGCGATAGATGTAGCACTCGTAGGACTAATTCTAAAGGCTTGAGTTTTGTTGGTTTGATAAGAGTTGTTTGGACCCCCATCATCATATAGGGTACCAAAACATTGATTAGTAATAGTATCCCCAATATAAGCTACACAATCATTGTGCGAATCTAACTCTATATAATTCGTTCGAATTAGCGTATCAATACCGCAAGCTCCGCCATCTGCAATCAATGTCACAGTATATTTGCCATTGGCTAAAAACTTGTACGATGGGTTAATATTTGAACTAGAATCACCTGTTCCAAATCTCCATTTGAAGATATACCCATTATCGGATAGGTTGGTAAATCGTATCGTCTGCGGTGCAGCGCAAGCCACGGTAGTATTCGCTGTAAAATTGGCCACTACGGAAGAATCAAATCGAGCGCCCACCCCTACAGCATGCCAAGCATTCGTAGTAGAAATAACTGCTTTGGAACAAGGACCATACAAATCTATGGCCGATTGAATTGCATAAAATCGCGCATCAGCATACTGTGAAGAAGGAGTCAAATAGTAGGTGTTATTTCTAAATGCTATTTTCCCTGCTGTATCTATACCTAATCTATTAACCCAGAAGGAATCATTTTTGTCATTCTTTCCTATTCCGCCTTTAATCATTAAATAAAACCAATAATTCTGAACCCCGCTGTTCACGTGAACTCCACCATTATCAGAAGCAGCAGTATGCCAAAAACTACCTAAGTAGGTATCTGGATCACTGTACTGATTTGGATTAGCCATATTTCTAAATGGAGTACCTCCTATGCCATCACCCATAAGATAATTAGCTTGATTAGGTCGGGAATAAAAGTCAACTGCCACGCCGAAAATATCACTAAATGACTCGTTTAGTGCCCCCGACTCGTAACTATAAATCAACCCCGAAGTATTGGACGTCAATCCATGCGCTATTTCATGACCAGCTATATCCATGGCTACGAGCGGCGTATATGGCGCTGCACCATCACCATAGGTCATACGCGTTCCATCCCAAAATGCATTCGTATAATTTGTGCTGTAATGTATGTAACTCTTCAGTAAAAAACCCGCATTATCAATACTATTTCTATTGTGTTTTGTCCAAAAATAATCATACGTCATCTCTGCTCCCCAGTGCGCATCTGTTGCATATTCATCCTTATTAGAGTTCACATTGTGCCAGAAATTATTGCTATCAATGAAGTCTGTGGCCGCCCCATAATTCGTTCCTTTATTCAAATTAAAAGTTTGAATTCCATTGCCCCGTCCTGTTTCTCGCAGTCTAAAGTAAACTGGAGATACACTATCCGTTTTTATATTTTGAGTATCTGAATAAGCCGTCTTGGCTCTTCCATTGGCATCGGCATGCATCAATAATGGATTCTTAAAATTGATTTTACCACTTTGTACATCGACAAATATTTCAGATCGATCCATGGGCTCATCCGCATAAATGTCAAATACATATGAAAGTCTAAAGGCATGATTCATTGTTTGAAAATGACCGTTTTCTGGAATTATTTTCAACTCACCTTTTGGAAAATAGGTTGGGGATTTTCTAATTTTTTCTACCTCAAATTCATATCTAGCATGAGCTTCTTCTTCGGGCAATTGCCATTTATAAATATCAGCATTGACAAATTTAAGAGCGTGTTCTAAACATTTTTTTTCATCTAAACTACCTTCTTGTATCGATACATTATCATATAAAAGACCATTAGCAGATACTAATAATCCATTTTTAAAATGCAATATATAGGACGTTCCAAAAATTTCATATCCTTTGTATAATTGTACAAAGCGATAATGCGTGAATCCCAGATCATCAGTTGCCTTTCGCATCTGTTTCAATCCGCCATCTTGGTCTAGTTTTGCAAGCCGAGACAACCAGAGTTCGCCCTGCTCTTCAGATATGCCAGAATTACCTCTAAATTTTATAAATGCAGGAATTTTAGTATAAGGATAAAGTCTTACAACCTCCGAGCCCGAAAGATAATTATTGGCTTCGATTCCTTTTAAGACAATTTCGTTTTGACTTGCTTCTTGCGCATAAATAAATGAAACCACAAAACAAAAACATAGGATAGTAAATTTTCTCACAAGGCAAATTTTAAAATAGAAAACAAATTTACCTATTTTCTTCTAGAATAGCAAGTTTAAAATGACCTTACAAAAGCTAAGCAACTTATTTATACTCCTCTCTATAAATCCTAATCAAAATCAACAATAAAGAGATTAATAAAGGGCCAAAAATAATCCCTAAAAATCCAAAAATGTTCAGTCCTGCCATGACTCCCAGAAAGGTAATTAATGGATGGGTATTATCAAACTTTTTCATAAAAAATATACGAAGAAAATTATCTGCACTGCTCACTGCTGCAAATCCCCATATCATCACAAAAACACCTGCACCCTGCTGGCCTTTAAAAAATAATAAAATCCCTAATGGAATATAAATCAGTGCCGCACCGAAAAATGGTATCATAGAGGCTAGAAATGTAGCCACAAACCAAATGAAGGAATGACTGACACCTGCCAAGGCGTACCCTACCCATGCTATCAAACCCTGAAACAAGGCCACAAGCGGCATCATTAATGTGTTAGACAACACCGATTGATAGGTCAATGAATAGATACTATCTCGATTGCTATCTTTCAAAGGTAGGATAGATAACAATCCGCTGCGAATGGATGTCCCTTCTTTTATAAAAAAGTAGAGTAGAAAATACATGACCCCAATGGTGGTAAGCAAATCAAGCGTTGAGTTTAATAACTTGGGCACAAAAGAAGAAATTTTAATGGCTGTAGATTTTATCACATCTTCATTGATAAAATTGATTCCTAACTTTTCATTCAACTTTTGTCCGATAATTTCAAGAGATTGTCCATAGCCCTGAAGAAAATGAAAAATAGAGGACCACTGACCTTTTAAAACAAAAAATAAAATCGTCAAAGGAACAACAACTCCTAGGAGGGCAACGGTAAAATAAATCAACTCGGCATGCGTGCGCTTAATTTTCCGTCTGACCATAAAATGAATAGGCTTCACACTCAATATACCTAATATCATTGAGCCCAACAAAGCATCAATTATAAAATATAAATTTGTAAATAAGAGAAGAGAAAGGCCTAAGATTAAGGCAATAAGAAAAGATTGGCGAAGTGCAGTGTGCGAAATCATGATAATTATTAATTTTGAATTCTAAATTTTGAATAAAACTAGGTCACTATTCAATTCCTCATAGCCTTAAACACTATACTTCAGAATCTAGCTTTATCGCTTCTATTCCTGGCAATTTTTTGCCTTCGAAATACTCCAGCATAGCTCCACCTCCAGTAGAGATAAAGCTCACTTGGTCATTTAATTTAAACTGATTGATGGCCGCTACACTATCTCCGCCGCCGATCAGAGAGAATGCTCCATGGCCAGTAGCCTCTGCTACTTTTTTAGCTATAGTCTCTGTGCCTTTGCTAAAGTTTGTCATTTCGAAAACGCCCATAGGTCCATTCCAAAGTATAGTTTTGGACTTGAGTATGACTTGAGAAAAAGCCTCAATGGCCCTTGGTCCAATATCCAATCCCATCCAGCCATCTTCTATCTTGTTGGAATCAGTAGTTTTTATATTGGCATCATTAGAGAAATTATCGGCTACTATACTATCCACAGGTAAATGTATATTCACCCCTTTTTCTTTGGCCTTAGCTAGCAAAGAAATCGCTAAATCCAATTTATCTTCTTCTACCAGTGACTTTCCTATTTGACCTCCCTGGGCTTTGAAAAATGTATAAGCCATACCGCCCCCAATAATGACATCATTTGCTATATTCAATAGATTCTCTAAAATCAATATTTTGTCACTCACCTTAGCCCCTCCCACGATAGCCGTAAAAGGCTTCTCCGACTGGTGCAATACTTTTTCTGCATTGCTCACTTCGGCATCCATCAAGTAGCCAAACATTTTTTTATCCGAAGAAAAGCTATCTGCTACTTGGGTGGTGCTCGCATGTGCTCTATGTGCCGAACCGAAAGCATCATTTATGTATACATCCCCTAGTGTGGCCAGCATTTGCGCGAACTCTACATCCCCTTTGGTCTCTTCTTCATAAAACCTAGTATTCTCCAATAGTAATACTTCTCCAGCTTTTATGGTTTTGGCCATTTTATAAGCATTCTCACTGCCGCAATCATCGGCAAACAATACTTCTCTTCCTAATAATTTAGATAAATGAGGGACCAAGTGCCTGGTCGAATACTTCTCTTCGGCTCCTAGTTTTACTGATTGAAGATTGGATTTTGGTCGACCAAAATGAGTCATAATGATAGCTGCACCGCCATCTTTCAATACTTTATTGATCGTAGGCAAGGAGGCTTGAATGCGCGTATCATCCGTGATTTCAAATTTTTCATTGAGAGGCACGTTAAAGTCTACACGAATAAGAGCTCTGAAGTTTTTAAAATTAAAAGATTCAATATGAACCATAAATTGAAATTAATATTTTCGCAAAAATAAGGAAATGGGGATTAGTTATAGATTTCAATTATTTCTTGAGACTGTGCGTCAATATATTTGATGGGTGGGTTTCACAAAGTTACACAGAGGAGGCACAGAGGTACACGAAGTTTTTTACCGCAAAGGACGATGATTTTTTTCGCAGACAACTTTCTAGAAACAATTACATCTGGCGAAGAAGGAATAAACTAGATAGATAAGGTGTCAAAAACAAAACTACAACGGCTCTTGAAGTATAGGTATGACCTATTCACATCAATGGCTAAATCCTTTAAACTAAATTTCTTTCTATCACACTCTCAACGGACTGCAATTGACATCTTACCACCCTTTGCGAAAACTTTAGTTCCTTTGCGTTAAACCCCGACTTTTAACTTGAAACTAGCTACTTATCCCTAATTCCCTATTTTTACCTTGTGAAGTTAACGCAATATTTCAAGAATCTCTCCTTACTGTTTTTTATCAATTTTGCCATCAAGCCCATTTGGGTATTTGGAGTAGAGCGACAATTTCAGTTGACACTGGGTAAAGAGGCCTATGGACAATACTTTGAATTCCTATACCTCATCTATATATTTGCCTTGGTCCTCGACTTAGGCCTTCATAATTTTACAGTCAAATCAATCTCCGAATGGAAAGACCAATATAAAAATTATACAGCGGAGCTATGGCTTAGCAAAGGAATTTTATCGTCCTTATTTCTTGGGATAGTCATTGTTTACTTATTTTTCCAACCAAGTAGCGCAGGAAATCGATTTTTATTCTTTTTAGTAGCTTTAGAATTGCTTACTTTCTCTCTATACCAATTTTTGCGTTGCTTTACACAGGGCCTTCAAATGCTGAAACTCGACAGTTTTCTTAGTAGCTTTGATAGGATCATGCTCATCGTATTCGGAGGAGGCATTTTAATTTTATACCAAGATGGATCCCAGATTTCTATTTATCATTTCATTTGGTTTCACGTAGCAGCCTACCTTTTCTGTTTTTTGGTTGTAGGATTTATGTTGCGGAGCAAAATATCTTTCACGTTAGACACCTATTCTCCTAAGCAGCTCATTGAAATCATTCAAAAAGGCTGGCCACTGATTATTGTGGTCCTCTTTATGACCATATATTCTAGGATAGATGTAGTGATGCTCGGCAAAATGCTGCCCAATGGTGCCCAGCAATGCGATATCATAGCCCTTTCTCTGCGCATCATTGATAGTGCATATAATGTATTGGCGCTGCTCAGCGTGTTCCTGCTTCCTACTGTCGCCTACCATTATTCTGAAGGCAATTTAATTTATGTCAAAAAGGTAGTACTCATTTCCTTTGGTATCAGCACATTATTGTCCTTAGGCTTAATATTTGTCAGCTTAGTGTTTGGAGATTTTATTTACACGAAATTATATCCTCAGCATACATTCTATGAACTATCTGTTTTCAAATACCAAGTATGGTCTGCCCTCGGGGTTGGGTGGATGTATGTATTCGGCTCCTATTTGACCGCTACTGAGCGGTACAAAGAGTTGATAGGAATCGTATCTATTGGCGTTGTCCTAAGCCTTATCTCCAACTACTACTTTATCCCTAAATATCAGGCACTTGGCGTAGCTATGACATCAAGTGCTGTGCAACTTTCAATAGGAACGCTCAATTTGATTGCCGCGTTTTATTATATCTTTAGAACTTCAAAAGGATGAATCTAGTTGTAGAAATCGGCAATAGTAATGCAAAGCTCGCCATATTTAATGGCAAGGATATGGTGCAATTTTGGTCTGGGCCTGACGAAGAGGAACTCAAGAATCAACTCCATGGCATCAAAATCCAGAAAGCAATACTATCGGGTTCGGGCAATATAAACGTCGATTGGTGGCAGGAAATCCATGCAGAAAAGAAACTTATTTTTAACACCAATTTACTCCCTCATATTCGTTTTGAATATACCACTCCCCAGAGCATGGGCGCTGATCGACTGATCAATGCATGGTATGCCCATCGCCTATTTCCTGAAAAGGATAATTTAGTTATTGATACTGGGACGTGTATCACATTTACACTAATTAATAGTCAATCCACTATAATCGGTGGCTCCATATCTCCAGGTTTGGCTTTGCGGGCTGCGAGTTTGCATCATTATACGGACAAATTGCCATTGATTGAAATCGACTACAATCAAGAAGCAGAGCTCATCGGAAAGAATACGCAGGCTAGCATCTACAGTGGAATTATATTGGGCAGCTTGTTTGAAATGGAGAAAAGAATAGAACTATATCTGACCCAATTTCCGAATTTAAACATTATTATGACTGGTGGAGGCACTCAATTCTTTGAAAATAAACTAAATTATAGGATATTTGCCGACCGTCATTTTACCTTAGAGGGTTTAAATGCATTACTTTTAGCCGATGAATAAGATTTTTACAGTTCTATTTTGCCTAGTTATTTCCGCGCAGGGAATGAATGCTCAGTTTCGCACATTGACTTCAGCCTCTGATTTAGGCCGACTAAATTCCGGAGTTTTTTCTCAAAACAGATTCGCTGGTCAGCTGTCGGCAGCCTATGTTGGCAATTTGACGACAAATTCTCAAAACCCTGCCAGCTATGCAGATGCAAGCTTAACATCTATAGAAATAGGAGCGAATAGTATCTCTGGCGGATACCATATAGGTGATTCTAGCATGAAATCCAGTGGTGTAGGCATTAATCATTTTGCTATGCAGTTTCCATTGACTGCAGGCAAAAGTGGTTTGTGTTTGGGCTTTGTGCGTAACTCCAATACTAATTACGGTTTGCGACAGACAGGAAATGACCCCATTTTTGGCCATTTTTATAATCAACTCACCGGAAGTGGAAATTCTTATCGAGCATTTGCAGGTACAGGGTTTAGGTTTAAAAATTTAAAACTAGGAGCCAATTTAGGGATTAGTTTTGGACAAGTGGAGCATAGTAACGATAAAGTGTTTCCAGACTCCACGCAGTTGCCTAGAATAGTTACGCGGAATGCTGTTTCAGAATTTGGGCTACAATTGACCTTAGGGGCTCAATATGAGTTAGAAGTTTCAAAAAACAGGCAACTCATTTTCGGTGGTTATTACAGTACTGCAATTTCTCGATCCGGCACGAATGAACTGAAAAAACAAAACGTCTTTGATCGGTCAGGAATTTTAGAATACATAACCGTAAAAGATTCTAGTGCATCGATAGATTTACCAAGATATAGCATACTCGGCCTAGGCATGAGTGTGATTCAAAATAAGACTACATTGTTAGGGGCTGAATTTAATTTAGAGAATTTCTCTGGGTTTAGATCCGTTCAATCAGATTCTAGCTCCATTCTCACTGGACAAAATCTTCAAAATGCTTGGCATTTGCATCTGGGCGCAGAGTTTAAACCATTCATGAATCGCGAGGTAGATTCTCGTAAATATTTCAATCGTCTAACTTATAGAGTGGGAGCCGTGATTGGAAAAAGTGAACAAAATTTTGCGGGAACGCTTAATGATATAAAAGTGATGGGGGGCGTTACATTACCTGTTCTAGGAAGAAACATTGGGTTTATCAGTTTCGGGGCGGAGTATGGTATACGTGGATTTGGCGGTGGCTCGAATCAACTATCAGAAAATTATTTGAGTATTCATATGATTTTGACTTTTGCCGATAAGTGGTTTATGCGTCAAAAATTTGACTAGTCAGGCACAACCCATAACGAATATTCTATACAAACCTCAGTATATGCGAACTTGTATTCTAAGTACCATTATACTTTTTCTGTTGTCATGTAAAAATGATTTACAAAATACACAGATGGAAAAAGATTCTCTAGCCGCACGCACCGATGTAGGTAAGAATATAGTGGTCAACTATTCTGAAAAAGGCATACGAACAGCCATACTCACTGCACCCACTATGGTCAAACAAGAGGATACTGCCTTTAAAACTTACTTTCCTGATGGCATTATGCTCAAACTATATGACAGTATGGGAAATATTAGCAGTACCATGACTTCGAACTATGGAGAACACGATCACAAGACCAATCAAATGAAAGCAAGAGATAGTGTAAAGGTTGTTTCTGCAGATGGACGTATTCTCAAATCGCAGGAATTGATTTGGATAGAAAATGAACGTAAAATGCAATCCTTTGGTCAGGTTGAGATTCGAAATAAAAATGAGATTATTTATGGCGACACGCTGTTTGCTGATGAAAATCTAAAACGCTATGTGGTGAAAAAAATAAGAGGGATAGTGAATGTGACGAAATGATGATGAGTTGATGTGATGATGAGACGATGAGTTGATGTGAAAATGTGAAAAACACTTTGTGCTTAGTGGCTAAAAAAAATTAATAATTCGTGAATTCGTGGCGTTATGATTAAAAATGAAAAATGTTTACTCCTCATACTCGACGGCTGGGGAACTGCAAAAAAAGATGAAATCAACGGCAGTGCTATAGATAACGCAGGACCGCTTTATTTTTATGAATTAAAAAATAAATACCCTCATGCTTCCCTAGTTACTTTCGGAGAGGAGGTAGGTCTGCCAAATGGTCAGATGGGAAATAGCGAAGTAGGTCATCTCAATATCGGAGCAGGAAGAATTGTCTATCAAGAATTGCAGCGTATCAATGTTGCTATCACTTCGGGAGAATTAAAAAACCACCCTGAGCTCCATCGCACTTTTCAATATTGTTTGGAAAATAATAAAAAACTTCATCTCATAGGTCTATACTCTGATGGTGGGGTGCATAGCCATTCTTCCCATTTCAAAGCTGTAATAGAATATGCCGAAGAAAAAAATTTGAGCCGTGTTTTAGTTCATGCATTTACGGACGGGCGAGATTGCGATCCTAAAAGTGGTAAAAGCTATCTAGAAAATTTAGAAGAATTCCTCTCTAATAAAAAAACAAAATTAGCCTCTATTTGTGGTCGATACTATGCTATGGATAGAGATAAACGATGGGAACGAGTCCAACTCGCTTATGAATTATTAGTTCATGGAAAAGGAGAAGAAACAAATAACACGATTGAAACGATAGAAAATCGATATGCTGCAGGTGAAACGGACGAATTTATCAAACCAATCAAAACGAAGGATTTTCAAGCGATAGAAGATGGCGATGCCGTTATTTGCATCAATTTTCGAACGGATAGATGCCGTGAAATCACGCAGGTTCTCACTCAAAAAGCGCTGGAAGAATATGATATGAAACCGCTTGATCTGCACTACACTACGATGACGGAGTATAGTAAGGAATTTGAAAAAGTGCATGTCATATTTCGAAATGACAATCTAATTAATACCCTTGGTGAAGTTTTAGCGAAAAATAATAGAACACAACTCCGCATGGCAGAGACTGAAAAATATCCTCACGTGACATTCTTTTTCTCTGGCGGTCGTGAAAATCCATTTGCAGGAGAAACAAGAATTTTAGTTCCATCGCCGAAGGTTGCTACATACGACTTACAACCAGAGATGTCTGCTTATGAAATCAAAGATAAACTTTTAGTAGAATTAAAAAATACACAACCCGATTTCATTGTCGTTAATTTTGCCAATACCGATATGGTAGGTCATACAGGGGTTTTTAAAGCCGCAGTGAAGGCGACGCAAGCAGTAGATTCTTGTTTAAAAGAAATCGTTCCATTAGCCCTTGAAAAGAACTACCATATACTTATTATAGCCGATCATGGAAACTCGGACTATATGCTCAATCCCGATGGCAGTCCGAATACGGCGCATAGTATGAATCTTGTACCTATTATTTATATTTCCAATTCACCAGAAAATATAAAATCGGGCAAACTCGGTGATGTAGCGCCTACTATTTTGAAGTTGATGGGAATAAATAAGCCTGTGGAGATGGAAGGAAGAGAATTAATATAAAAGTACAATATATATTCTATGAAAAATTTAACCCTACTGATTTCTCTAGTTTCTTTTTTTAAACTATCTAGTCAAATAATTTCCTTAAATCTAGGTAAACTCCCAGAAAGAATAAAAGAGAGTTCTGGATTAATTTGTGGTGAAAAAAATACATTCTGGACACATAATGATGGCAGCGATAGTGGCTATATCTACCAGTTAAACAGTAGCCTCGAAATTATAAAGAAATTAAGAATAACAAACTCTCTAGATAATGATGTAGAAGAAATAACTCAGGATGAAGCGCACTTCTATATTAATGATATGGGGAATAATAGAAATGAAAGAACGGATTTAAGAATCTACAAAATTGCTAAAACAGATGCCAATCAATTAGATTCAATAAAGGCAGAATTAATAGAATTTTCCTATGAGGATCAAGACTCTTTTCCGCCTTCTAAAGAGAAGATGAATTTCGATTGTGAAGCTTTTTTTGCATTGGATTCTTCCTTGTACTTATTCTCTAAAAATAGAGGAATTTCTGGTTATTCTAAAATATATCGCTTACCTAAAATTGCAGGAAAATACATAGCAGAAATTGTGGATAGTTTTCAAACAGGCATGTGGGTTACAGGAGCAGCTATTAGTCCAAGTAAAAATCAAATAGCTATTCTAGCTGGCAATATAATTTATCTTGTCTCCGATTTTCCTTCAAACAATTTTTCTAAAGGAAAGACAAGTAAATTTATAGTACCATATTCACAAAAAGAAGCAATTACATTTAAGGATGAGAATACACTTTTTCTCTCTGATGAGAGAAATGACTCTACAGATGGTTGCATTTATCAAATTAAAATAACAGATTCTATTCGCAAAAATCATTGCTTTCAGCATTTTTATACAGACCCGATAAGCACCGACAGCGTGCTATATTTTCTCAATTATGCCTTTAAACCTTTGGTTGTGGAATTAAAAATTGAAGATATAAATAAGTCCGAAATGCTTAAAACTTCTTTAAATACCCGAGTAGGTAGAAGCTCCAAAGTGAATTTCAAACTAAAAAAAGGCCGATACAGAATTTACTTTTCTTCAGAAGGAATCCATGAAGAATATCCTTTTAATATTGAGTAAAAATAATTTTCTACAAACTATAATTCCAATTCGTCTGAAACATGATATTATTCATAACAACCGAACTATTTCTCGGGGCAGATTGAATATGAGTTGCTCCCAATTCTAATTTAAATTTATTGCTAAGACTAAAGCTCGATACTATCCCAATTCGATTCTGGTCGAAAATGTGTTTTTCATCTACATTCATTGTGTTTAGAAATAATTCATCATAAATCTGAATACTTATTTTTTTAGTTAAGGAGTAACTCAAGCCTTCACGAATTCTCATTCGAAACAAATCCCGATTCTTCTCAAAAAATCTGTATTCTGCGCCAAATCGACTTATGAGTGACCATGCTTTCCCAACCGGCAACTTATTCTCATACTGCAAATGGATCCGATGCTCATTGGCATTTGAATTCAATACATCACTATCTTTTCTAATCGGCGGTTGATTACTAAAAAAAGCGTAGGGACTAAAGTTGATAGTTTCGTGGTCTGACAATTTATAAACTATCCATAGTCTGCAAGCATTGGTCAATGGATAACGAAATGGACTTTCAGTATTATGCAAACTCTCCGTGCGATGGTGCAGTTCAATAGATGAAGAAAGCTTAGGATTTATCGCATATAGAAGCGTCGCCCTCAGCCAAAATTGAGTAAAGTCTTGTGCATAAATTACTTGAATACCTAGTATAGCGAAAAAAAAGACAAATTTTTTCACTGACCTATTTCACAAATAATTCTTTAATGACTATATAAATTCCCATTACTAATACAAACCAACCAAAGCCAGTTTTTAATTTAGTGCCATCAATTTTTTTAGTCAAATAAATACCTATAAACATGCCAAGAATAGATGCAATAGTAAAATAGGTCATCAAATGAAAATCGAGATTTGGATTGGATTTTATATCTCCATAAAAGCCAATTAATGATTTAGCTGCTATAATAAGTAGAGAAGTGCCGACTGCCAATTTCATAGGAATTCTAGCGAGAATAACCAATGCTGGTATAATCAAAAATCCACCTCCGGCTCCGACCAAACCCGTCAAAATACCCACGAGTGTACCTTCTACAAAAATCATAGGAATATTGTATTGAATTTCTCCAGTATTTTCCTCCGTTTTTTTACTCGGTTTTATCATACTATAGGAGGCTAAAATCATGACTACAGCAAATAATATCATTAAAAATAGGTCTTTCGTAACCATATATTCACCTAGTGAAAACATTTCTTTGGGTATAAACGGAACTAAATATGCTCGTGTCAAATAGACCGCTACAATAGAAGGAGCTCCGAAAATCAATACTGTTTTGAAATCTACATTTTTCTCCATTGCATTTTTGATACCTCCAACCAAGGCCGTGGCTCCCACGATAAATAAAGAGTATGCCGTGGCATTCACCGGTTCTATATTCATAATATAAACTAAAATAGGCACAGTGAGTATAGAGCCACCACTGCCAATCAATCCAAGTGAAACACCCACTAATACAGCCAATAAATAACCTATGATTTCTTCCATACTCTATTTTCTATTTAACTTTACAATTTTCCATACAATCCAATAAACTCGTTATTTCTTTTATGACCAATTTGTAATAAACAAATTGTCCCTCTTTTTGACATTCTAGAATTCCCTTGTCCTTCATTTTAATTAAATGATGCGACAGGAGCGACTGCTCCACATGATCGCCGATATATTTAGAAATCTCCTGAACATTCAATCTAGCCTTACTTTCTAGAGATTCAATAATTTTTAAGCGAATAGGATGACTAATCGTTTTCAGCACCATAGATATATAATCTAGTTTTTCAAAAGGAATGTTGCGCATAAAATAGTTAATTGTTTATACAGTGGATCGTTTGTATAGTTGTAGTGGTCTGTATAAGGTAGCATTAAATCATTAAAGCCACTTCTTAATGCCTTGTACCTAATACTTAATACATTCATTTAAATTGTCTTATCATCGCATCTTCACATCATCAATGTGGCAACTTATCTCTAAACTTACCATAGACCCATGTGCCTAGGATTGCGCTCAAAAGAACTACAATGACCACGGTAGCACCATAACCTAATTGGGCATATAGAGGTCCAGGACAAGCACCGGTCATAGCCCAACCAATACCGAACATCAAACCCCCATAGATTTGTCCTTTATTAAATGATTTAGGTTCAATTTTAATTTCTTCACCACCTAGTGTCTTTATATTGAATCTCTTGATAAGAAATACGGATATAGCGCCAACCGTCACTGCACTACCTATGATACCATACATGTGAAAGGACTGTAGTCGAAACATCTCTTGAATTCTAAACCAAGATATAATCTCTGCTTTGACAAATACTATACCAAATAAAATGCCTACTATGAGATATTTTAAATTGCTAAAAAATGATTCCTTTTTCTCACTTTCATTGACACAGACTGCATCTTGGTGTCTAAGTTCTGAGTCTTTAAACTCTTTGTAATCTTCCATTATTTAATATTTAAAGCGATAAAATAAAAGGTACAATAAGCCAAGCGCTGATGAAACCGCCGATCATAAAACAGATAGTAGCTACCAGTGATGGCCATTGTAGATTGGATAAACCCATAATGGCATGCCCACTAGTACATCCGCCCGCATAGCGTGTACCAAATCCGACTAGAAATCCTCCGACAACCATCATTAAGAATCCTTTCAAAGTAAATAGAGTCGTCCAGTTAAATATATCAGCTGGAACTAATCCTGACAGATTTGTAATGCCATTTTGCGCTAAGAAATTTTTCAATTCAGGATGAATGATGACTTCTTGAGAATTAGATAAAAATAAACTTGCAATTATTCCCCCTAAAAATATTCCTGCTACAAAAAACAAATTCCAAATTTCCTTTTTCCAATTGTAATTGAAAAAACTAATATCTCCTGGAAAACATGAAGCACAGATATGTCGTAGAGATGATGAAACACCAAAAGTTTTGTTTCCTATAATTAATAATACTGGTATGCTCAATCCAATAAGAGGTCCAGCGATATACCATGCAATAGGTTGATTCATATTCTTATTTTTGTTTATGAAATTATATAAATTGGTTTAATATTTCTTCTAATTGATTGGCATCTACAACTCCTGAATGTTTCCATACTTGTTCACCTTTCTTATAAATCATGAGTGTAGGAATACTTCTAATTTGGAGAAATTGAGAAAGATCTTGATTCTTTTCTGTATCAATTTTGACGATCATAGCTTTGTCGCCCATGCGCTCCTTGAGATTTACCAAAATAGGTTTCATAGCCTGACATGGTCCACACCAGTCGGCATAGAAATCTAGCAATACAGGTTTGTCTGAGTTGATTAAGTTTTGAAATTTATCGTTCATTTTTTTATTTTTTTTGCCACTAAGGCGCTAAGACACTAAGTTATTTATTTTGCAATTTTTAGCCCCGAAGACACTAAGTTTTTACTACCTCTTATTTACAAATGTTCTTCCAATCGCTTCTTCTATTTCCGTTGGTTTCATATAATTATTTTTTTTGATACAAAGTCGCGCTAATGCCCTAAGTTAAAATCATTCTTATAATTCTTTGCGTCTTCGTGCCTTTGTGGCAACTTTTCTATCTTATATCCTTCATCATATGAAACCAATTCTTGTAGTAGTTTCAAATCTATTTCTTCATCGCTTACAGTCAGGATTTCTTTGAAGTCTGAACTCATACTTGCATTTTTTACACCTTCAATTTTTGAATAAATCTCTGTGACGGAGTTTTTACACCCATTGCAAGTGATCCCTTGAAAAGAATAGAAGTTCACAAGTACATCACCCTTTTTAAATTTGAAAAATAATTCTGTATTGGCTCTCGGTTCAACAGAATTTGTGGCAGTTTCTATAGTTATAAAATCAAATGCTCCATAGAATAGTTTTTCATACTCTTCCTTGCTTCCACCAAATGGCGGTCCTACTTCAAATGTTCTATTAAACAATAATCCTGTGAGGATTCCATTTTCATTTAGAAGATTATGCATTTTCCAAACGTATCGCTGACGCATCGCAGGAGGTAAAGCGCAGAAAAATGTTTGCTCTATTATAATATCATATTTCTCAGTATGCAGAAAAAAATCATCACATACCACTTTTACCTGAGGTTTATTCGCAAATTTTTCGTTGAGCAATTGACTAGCTGTTTCAGATATATCTATTAAAGTAATATCCGTAAAACCATTTTTTACCAAATATTCTGCTTCATAGGCATTGCCACAACCTGGTATTAAAATCTTTGCATTTTTATTCTCTATGCTATCAATGAGCGAAACCAAAGGTGGAGCAGGCATACCTAAATCCCAACCTGTCGTATTCGCTTTCCATTGACTATCCCAATATTGTGCATCTAATGGTCGCTCACATTCTATGACACAACAGCCCGCATCTAATTTATTTTCCATCTTTCATTTTATTTATGGTACAACTACTTCCTTCACAGCCGCAACCTAAATTGAGTATCGGTAGAAGTGAAAAACCTAATCCAAGAAATACAGCCATCCATTGATGCGCATAAACACCTTGAGCTATCAAAAAAACACCCATAAGGAGCCTTATGACTCGCATAAAGCTCCATGGCATTTTTAAACTATCGATAATACTATTTAAAACTTGCATGTATCTTCTCCTAGGACTTTATATAGTGGGCAGAATTTCACAAAAGCAGTCACAAACATAACAATCGCTGCTATACCTAGCACCCAGCTCATAGTTCCTGTCACAGTGCCACTCCAGTCTAAATAAGCCAGAATAGCTGCTAAAACAATTCGTACGATCATGTCGATTTTTCCTACGTTCTTTGTCATAATTTTTGGGTTAATGGTTAAAAATATTTTTTTGCTACAAAGACGCCAAGTCAGAAAGTTTGCTAAAATTATTCCCTAACTTTTTAAATGGCTTCGCTCTGTGGAGTATGTATTATAAACTTATTAATTTTTCATTGACTGATTGCCAAGTTCCGCCGTTCGTTACATTGGTGAATCCATTTCTTTCCAAAATGGATTTTGCCTGTGAACTTCTGTTGCCACTGCGACAAAAGACAATTATATTTTTCTTACCTTTAAATTTATCCAATGAATTAGGAATTCTATCAAGTGGTATATTAACAGAACCATTGACATGTCCTGCGTCAAACTCTTGTGGAGATCTTACATCTACGAGAAAGGCACCTTCTTTCAATTTTTCGGTGATATCTGCTCCGCCGAAGAGGTTTTTTAGAAAATCGAACATGTTTTTATCAATTTAAAATTAGTAATTAACTTAAAGCATCGTAGATGGACAAACATAGTCTGTCGTTTTAAATTTACCGCTCGCTTTTATCGCATTAAATCCACCAGCGATATCAATAAGATTATCATACCCTCTTGCCTTTAAAATTGAAGCAAATACCATAGAGCGATAACCTCCGGCACAGTGAACATAATAAGTCTTGTTCTTATCTACTAGCTTCATGCTTTCATTGATATAGTCTAGTGTTGCATTTACTGAACCTTCGATACGCTCACTAAAATTTTCGCTAGCTTTTCGCACATCAAGAATATTTAAACTCGCATCCTTTGCTTGAATATCTGCGAATTCGTCTACTGAAATTGATTGAATTGTATCAATTTCTTTTCCTGAATTTTTCCACGAATTAAATCCTCCTTGCAAATGACCCAAAGCATGGTCATAGCCAACTCTGGCCAGTCTTGTTACCACTTCTTCTTCTCTTCCTTCATCTGTTACTAAAAGAATTTCTTGTTTGATATCAGGAACAAGCGTTCCTACCCAAACAGCAAAATTACCATCGATACCAATATTGATGGAATTAGGAACGAAGCCTTGTGCAAAATCTTGAGCAGCTCTAGTATCTAATATAACTGCTCCCGTTTCGTTGGCTCTAGCTTCGAACTCTTCTGGTGTCAATGCGGTCATACCATTGCTAATGACTTTCTGAATAGGGTCATAGCCTTGAATATTCATCAACACATTCTGAGGGAAATAACCCGGAGGAGGCATCAAGCCATCTAGAACTTTCTCTACAAACTCATCTTCGCTCATCTCTTGAAGAGCATAGTTTACTTTCTTCTGATTACCCAACGTATCCGAAGTTTCTTTACTCATATTTTTGCCACACGCACTGCCCGCGCCATGCGCTGGATAAACGATAATATCATCTGCCAATGGCATCAATTTGTCTCGCAAAGAATGATACAAATGTCTCGCCAATTTATCTTGAGTCAAATCAGCTATCACTTTCTGTGCTAAATCTGGGCGACCTACATCACCTATGAATAAAGTATCTCCAGTGAAAATGGCCGAATCTTTTCCTTTGTCATCTGTCAATAGATAGCAACTGCTCTCCATCGTATGTCCAGGAGTATGAATCACTTTTAGCTTAATATCTCCAATAGTAAAAACTTCGCCATCAGTGGCTATATGTGCATCAAATCCGACATTCATAGTCGTAGGTCCGAAAACAATAGTTGCGCCCGTAGCTTTAGCTAAGTCCACATGCCCACTGACGAAATCTGCATGAAAATGGGTTTCAAATATATATTTTATTTTCACGCCATCTTTGGTAGCTCTATCGAGGTATGGCTGAATTTCACGAAGTGGATCTATAATAGCCGCTTCGCCATTACTCGCTAGATAATAAGCTCCCTGAGCCAAACATCCTGTATAAATTTGTTCTAAGATCATGTGTTTTTTATTAATAGGTTATGCAAATATAAATAAATGAACATATATTCATATAAAAAAATTTCATTATGTTCTATATAATATATTAGTATTTGTTTTTGTAACACTTAGATGCCAATATTTATCATAAATATTATTAGGAAATGAGGATAAGAGGAGGTCAAAACAAGCGAACTAATTTTAAATAAGTGGGTGTAATGGCCTATATTTTATTTTGAGATATGCAATTGGTTTTGCGTATTTATGAGTTACCTGCTATATTTAAAAAACAAAACAACAACAAATAACTTTTAACAAACAAATTTTTTAATCGTGATTTATAATCAAGAAGAGTTTGATATTAGATTAGAGTGGGGTGAAAAGGGAGTTGAAGAACTAGCACCAATATCTGATGTTATTATAATTGTAGATGTACTTTCATTTTCAACTTGTGTTGACATTGCAACGAAAAACGGAGCTATTATTTTCCCATATTCTTGGAAAGACGATTCTGCAATTGAATACGCAAAGAACTTGAACGCTGAACTTGCAAATTTTAAACGAAAATATATTGACGGTTTTTCACTTTCTCCAACCTCGTTGTTAAACATTCAACCGAAAACGAAATTAGTTTTGCCTTCACCAAACGGATCTACTTTGAGTTTATCGACTGGTTCAACACCCACACTATGCGGTTGTTTAACAAATGCAAAAGCAGTAGCAACTCTTGCGAAAAAATATGGAAACAAAATTTCAATAATTGCAGCAGGGGAACAATGGACAGACAAATCATTAAGAGTTGCATTCGAAGACTTGGTTGGTGCAGGAGCAATAATTTCGCATCTGACAGGCAAATTATCGCCTGAAAGTAAAACTGGGTTGACGACTTTTGAAAATTCAAAGACAACTTTATTGGAAGATATTAAAAAATGCAGTTCGGGTAAAGAACTTATAGATAGAGGATTTGAAAAGGATGTTTTGCTTGCTTGTGATTTAAATTCAAGCAACAATGTTCCTGTTCTTACTGACAATTATTATAAAGGGCAAAAAGTGTTAGAAAATTAAAACCGACAGATATCTGTTGGTTCTGCATAAGGCTGGGTGCAGTTTGCCATTGAAAGCTTCGGAATTTAAATTAACTTTTTCGTTATACTAATTCTGCTCCTTTCCTTAAATTTTCATTTAAAGATAATTTCGTGTCTTAATGGCTAAAAATTCTCCCTCTTCTCAAATCTCCTTCTTACAATTACTGAACTTTTCTCATCAACTAATTCTAAAAAATAAATTCCAGGAGCTAAAGTTTGAATATCGATTGGATTGGTAGTTTTACCTTCTATAATTTTTTGTCCAAAGAGATTTGTGATTTGAAACTTTGAAAATGTGTTTTCATAACTTAGATGAATATAGTTAGAACTAGGATTTGGATAAATACTAAATTCCCTTTCACTATTGACAACGGAGGCATTTGTGCTGCATATCACTGGCTTTAATCTCTTCCAAATATCATTATTAAACTCATTCGGGACATTCGAGGTCGTCCACATATTTCCCATGCGAATCATCACGAGATTTTGGGAAGGAATGACATTGATGATTTGACCATTTTTACCTAATGCCGCAAACATATCCGTTGGAGCATCTGGACAGAGAAATCCGTTGAAAACCATTTGCAAGCTCGGCAGCATAAAACTTTCTTTGCCATTGAGCCAAGTGAGATAGCCATAAGATTTATTCAAGGACTGACTAGTCGTAGTCATAGATTTGAAATAGTTGGAATCTTTCAATAAATCAATCCCATTCCAAACGCCTTTATTCATAAGCAATAAGCCATATCGCGCGAAGCTTCTAGGCGTGCTATAAAAAACATTATTAAAACCAGACTTAATGAATAAGCCCGTCATACCTGTTGTAGATTTAATCTTAGCATTGACAAAAGCATTTAAGCTTTGTCCCGTAGCAGATTCGATTACACTATCTAATAAGGTGTATGGAGCATTGTGATAGGCCCACCTCGTTCCAGCATCCGCTTTATATTGCAAGCAACTCTTGTTCGTACACTCAAATAATGAACCTGTATCTATCATGCCTGAAGTCATAGTGAGTTGATGCCATATAGTCACCTTATCTTCTTGCGCTTGGGTCATACTCGTCCATCCCTTGCCGAGATATTTCGAAGTAGTATCCGTTAGTTTTAGTTTACCTTCTTGATTGGCTATTCCTACGCAGAAAGCGGTCAAAGTCTTACCCGCACTCGCCCAGTACCATGCGCTATCTTTGGTGAATGTCCCAAAATATTTTTCCAAAACAATCTTCCCATCTTTCAATACAATAAATGCCTTGGAATTATTGCTATCCAGAAAAGAATAAAGCGGCGCTATCTTATCCACACACCAACCCAAAGACTGCGGAGAAAGAGTGTCCCATTGACTGCCACTCGTAGGAGGGAAATAAGTCTGTGATTCTAGTGAATACTGTGAAAGCAATAAAATGATTAGAAAATAGAAACGACTCATAGGGCAAAGATAAATAGATATTGAGAAGAAAGGTATGACTTATTTGACCAATCTATAAGCAGATTGGTTTAAAGCCATTGTTGTCCGAGATAAATTAAGCTGACCTTCCGAAAAAGGTCAGCTTTTTTAGTTTTGCAAGTTCCTACACTTTTAAAACCATGAACAAAAGTACAAATTATTTCGGACAGCACCTATTTTCTCAAATAGCAAATTTA
>JAJTHM010000125.1 GCA_021297855.1 Sphingobacteriales bacterium
AGATGCGAGAAAATGTAGAATCATTTATGAAAGAAAGAAAGAAAAATAAAAAGCAAGTGCAAAAATACTTTCACGCAAAGCACGTCAGATATGCAGCTTAGAAATTATAGTATCACTAAATATCTAAACGATTAATAAATTTCTTTTTTTATCTCAATGAACTAAGATCTTTTTAATAATTAAATATTCAACCATAAAAATCAATTTCAAATAATGATATACCATTTAAAATATAAACCAACCTATTTTTGGTATAATACCTTGCTAGAATTAGTTTGTTTCAATTTTTTTTGCCCAAAGAATGATTCTTATGTGGTATCACAGTTTAATTTTTATTAATCAAGGCTAGTTGGTATAGATTATCTTTGAATTTCAAATGTAATGAGTTAAGATTTCACTTAGGCTTATTCTTGTTTTTTTAGACTTGTATTATCCTTTGTAAAATTTAAGAAAAGTTTATAGGATATGTTATTAGCCAGATACGACAGTGAATATAAACATCAGGTGGGCTGTGATGAAGCAGGTAGGGGTTGCTTAGCAGGTCCTGTAGTGGCCGCAGCAGTTTTATTGCCTAGCGGCTTCAATCATGCGCAATTGAACGACAGCAAAAAGTTGAGTGTATCTATGCGCAATCAATTGCGCACAATGATTTTGGAACAGGCTTTGTCTTATGGCATTGGTGTGGTATCTCATGAAGAGATAGATGAAATAAATATACTTCAAGCTTCTTTTTTGGCTATGCATAGAGCGATAGATCAGATCAATACTAAAATCGATTTGCTTCTAATTGATGGTAATAGATTTAAACCGTATAAGGAAATTCCGCATCATTGTATTATTAAGGGCGATGGAAAATATCAAAGTATAGCGGCGGCTGCTATCCTAGCCAAGACATATAGAGATGAGCTGATGAAAAATTTACACATGAGTTATCCGCACTATTATCTCGATAAAAACAAGGGCTACGCGAGCGCCAGTCATATAGCTGCCATAGAAGAGAGGGGTTATTCACCTATCCACAGGAAAACTTTTAAGCTAAAAAAGTTGTCCAACCAGCTATATTTATCCTTTTAATGAGAAAAAGCGATAAAAGGCAGTGATAAAAAATAGTTCCATACAGCTGGTGATGGACACCATGCGAGTCGATGAGGTCTTAGCAGACTTTCTGCACCTGAAGCGTCGCGGGGTTAATCTATTGGCCAATTGTCCTTTTCACGATGAAAAAACGCCCTCTTTTACCATATCACCCGCCAAAGGTATTTATAAATGCTTTGGCTGCGGTAAGTCGGGTAATAGCGTCACTTTCCTGATGGAGCATGAGAATATTTCCTATGTAGATGCCATACGCTATTTAGCCAAGAAATACAATATAACGCTTGAAGAGACAGTAGCTACGGGGGAAGAAATTCAAAAGTCTCAGGAAAAAGAGTCTCTTTTCATACTCAATGACTTTGCGAATCAGTACTTCCAAAAAAATCTTCATGAGACTGAAATCGGAAAAACTTTAGCCCTAGCCTATTTTAAAGAAAGAGGTTTTTCAGAAAAGACGATTCGGGATTTTCAACTAGGCTATTGCCTTGATATGCGCGACGAGCTCTATAAAGCCCTCAAACGGCAGGGCTTCAATGAAGAGTATATCGCCCAACTTGGTTTAGCCAAGAAGTATGATGATGGCGGTTGGCGCGATTTTTTCCGCGGCAGAATCATGTTCCCCATTCACAATTTATCAGGCAAGGTTGTTGGCTTTGGAGGTCGTGTCATGGGAAATGCCGAGAAGACCGCCAAGTATATCAATAGTCCTGAAAATGATATTTATCACAAGAGTCATGTGCTCTATGGATTGCATGTGGCCAAGCGAGCAATTCCAAAAGAGAACTACTGTATTCTTGTAGAAGGTTATACCGATGTGATTTCGCTCTATCAGGCAGGTGTCGAAAATGCGGTGGCTTCATCAGGTACAGCTTTGACTGTGGAGCAGCTCAAACTCATTCGTCGATTTACGGAAAATCTACACATACTATATGATGGAGATAAAGCGGGAATCAAAGCGGCCCTTCGCGGAACCGATTTGGCTTTAGAGTCTGGATTGAATGTGAACCTGACCTTATTAAAAGAAGGGCATGATCCAGATTCATTTGTCAAAGAATATGGAGGGCAAGCGCTGAAAGATTATATTCAAAGTCATTCTTCCGATATCGTCACCTTCAAGGCCAAGCTATATAAAGAAGAGGCGGGCTCGGATCCTGTCAAGCGCGCAGATTTGACTAAAGATATTATTCAGACCATAAGTCTAGTTCCGGATAATATCAAAAGGAGTTTTTATATCAAAGAATGCGCCATCCTCATGGGGATAGAGGAAGAGCTGCTGAGTAGAGAATCTCAGCGCATCATCAATCAGCGCAGAAAGAAACAACAAACGGACAATCAAAAAAGAGACGCAGAAGAATCTAGCTATACGTCTAATCTAGAAGAAATAGAACAAGATGTAAGGCAGCTCGGTGAGTATAGTTCGAATCTTATCACGATAGAAAAAGAACTATGCAAGATACTCCTAGAGCATGGGGACAAGCCAATAGAGGCTATTCAAGACACCGATAACCCTTTCTTTGATGATGTCAAAGTGGTGGATTATGTTTTCACAAGACATTTAGAAAATTTTGAGTTTGAATCAGCTATTTGTAAGAAGCTTTTTTATCACATAAAAGAAAATTTTGAAGCTGGAAACGTCTATCCACTCACTCACTATCTACATCACACGGATACAGAGATAGCAGCTTTCGCTATAGAGCATTGTCAGCAGGATGCGGAGACCCTGATGGATTGGAACAAGAATAAGAAAAATAAACGATTGAAAATAAAACAATATGGAGAGAATTATCGTTTAGAAGTCGATCAAATTTTAGAGCAAATTAAAATTGCCTACCTAGAAAAATTGGGCAAACAAATTATGGCCATCACAAGCCAAGCCATTGGCTTCAACCTATTGTATAATGAGGATGCAAAAAAGTATTTGTTGGTCCAACAAGAATTTTTAAATCAATTCAAAGAATTGCGAGGAAATTCGAGTTATATTTTTCGGAAATTGATCAAGTAATCATAACTATCAACTTTAGTCAATAAACTATAAAGCATGGCATTAAACTACACCTGGGCACTTCTTATCATTATTGGTTTTATTACAGGCATTCGCCAATATTTTATTACTGGCAATGGAGAGGTTTTTCAGAAAATGCTCACAGGGATTTTTGATAGTTCGAAAACGAGTTTTGAAATTTGTTTGGGACTAGCTGGGATCATGACTTTCTGGATGGGGATAATGAAAATAGGTGAAAAAGCAGGTTTATTAAATATACTAGCTCGAGCGATGTCGCCATTTTTTAGAGCCATATACCCGAGCGTGCCTGCAGGGGACAAGTCTTTGAGTTCATTGAGTATGAATTTTTCTGCCAATATGCTGGGTCTCGATAATGCTGCGACTCCATTAGGATTGCAAGCGATGCGAGATTTGCAGGAATTGAACAAAGAAAAAGAAACAGCATCCGATGCCCAGCTCATGTTTTTGGTTTTGAATACAGCCGGTGTCACGATTATCCCTACTTCCGTCATAGCGCTTCGCCAATCGATGGCTATCGAACAAGGTCTAGTTGGTTTTAATGGAGCAGATATTTTTATACCTACTTTGATGGTGACTTTTTTCGGATTTTTAGTAGCGTTTTTATGTGTGGCTTATTTTCAAAAAATCAATTTACTTCGTTGGCCGATCATAACCATGTTTGGCTTAGCTGCGCTCATGATTATTGGCTTATCTTCAATGAAGGGAGCTGCTATGGAAGGTCTAGGAACCTCCATCGGTTATATAGGTAGTTTCATCATTTTAGCTATGATTATGACCTTTGTGGGTTTTGGATTCTATAAAAGAATCAATATGTATGATGCTTTCGTAGAAGGGGGCAAGGAAGGATTTAACTTAGTCATCAGCATAGCACCTTATTTGGTAGTGATGCTTTTTGCCGTCAGTGTTTTTAGGACTTCAGGATGCTTGGAGTATTTGATGAACGGCATTCGAAATTTAGTCGCTATGACTGGCCTCGATACAGGATTTGTCGAGGCAGTTCCTGTAGGACTTATGAAACCACTCAGCGGCAGCGGTGCACGTGGTATTCTCGTCGATGTGATGAAAGCGCATGGAGTAGATAGTTTTGTCTCCAAAGTGGCTTGTATTATTCAAGGAGGAACGGAAACAACCTTTTATATTCTCGCAGTTTATTTCGGAAGTGTCGGCATTAAAAATAGCCGCTATGCGCTATTCTGCGGACTAGTGGCGGACTTTGCAGCTTTGATAATCGCTATTTTTGTGGGGTATGCGTTTTGGGGGTGATAATTAATCACAACGTTTTGGCGCTTGGCGAAGAAGCGGATTTCGAAGCACTAAACTGTCTACCAGCACTGAACTTGATACGAAGCACAAAGCTTCATTCAAGGACAGAACCCGCTTTTTTGCCAAACGCCTGTTGAACTAAACCTTCGGTAGC
Organism: Sphingobacteriales bacterium; assembly: GCA_021297855.1. Classification (GTDB taxonomy): domain Bacteria; phylum Bacteroidota; class Bacteroidia; order Chitinophagales; family JADJOU01; genus CHPMRC01. The sequence goes on from JAJTHM010000125.1 coordinate 4,533, forward strand.
TTTTGTCCTTTATATCGTTTATTTGTTGATTCAAAATTAAATCAAAATCAATTACCATGACTAAAAAAAATCAGTAGAAGAATTACGAGAAAACAAAATTTTAAACCGAGCTAAAA